>CAYZYG010000024.1:28434-51857 GCA_964481395.1 uncultured Vicinamibacterales bacterium | reverse complement strand
CCGGACCCCGCGGCCCGGCTATCCCCCGCGCCGCCGCTCGGCCTTGAGCGCGGCCCAGCCGTCCAGCCGCCGCTTCAGTTCCTTCTCGAAGCCCCGCGTGGTGGGTTCGTAGTACGTGCGGCCGCGCAGCGCCGGCGGCAGGCACTCCATGCCGGTCACGCCGTCACGGTCGTCGTGGGCGTATTCGTAGTCCTTTCCGTAGTCGAGTCGCTGCATCAGCCGCGTCGGCGCGTTCCGCAGGTGCAGCGGCACGGGCTCGGCCTTGTCGCGGTGGGCGTCGCGCGCCGCGCGCCCGTACGCCACGTACACCGCGTTGCTTTTCGGCGCGGTGGCCAGGTAGATCGCCGCCTGGGCCAGAGCCGTGTTGCCTTCAGGCAGGCCGATGAAGTGGACGGCGTCTTTCGCGGCCACGGCCACCTGCAGCGCGTGCGGATCGGCGTTGCCGACATCCTCGGAGGCGAAGCGGACGAGGCGGCGGGCGATGTAGAGCGGGTCCTCGCCGGCCTCGAGCATCCGCGCGAGCCAGTACACGGCGGCGTCGGGATCGCTGTTGCGCAGCGACTTGTGCAGCGCGGAGATGAGGTTGAAGTGCTCCTCGCCGGCCCGGTCGTAGAGCAGGGCGCGTCGCGCGAGGGACTGACGCAGGAACTCCTCATCGACGACGTGCTCGCCGTCGACGAGGGGGGCTGCCCCGGCGGCGAACTCCAGCAGGTTAAGCGCGACACGGGCATCACCGTTCGCGTAGTTCGCGATGGCGTCGAGCGCGCCTGGCGTGGCGCGCACCGCCAGCGCGCCCAAACCCCGTTCGGCGTCGGCCAGCGCCCGGTCCAGCAGCGTCCGCAGGTGCGGAGCCTCGAGCGGCTGCAGCACGAACACCTGCGAGCGCGACAGCAGAGGCGCGTTGACCTCGAACGAGGGGTTCTCGGTGGTCGCCCCCACGAGGATGATGTCGCCCGCTTCGACGCGGGGCAGGAACGCGTCCTGCTGCGCCTTGTTGAAGCGATGGATCTCGTCCACGAACAGAATGGTTCGGCGGCCCTGGCGTTGGCGCACGCGCTGCGCCTCAGCCATGACGTCCTTGATTTCCCTGATGCCCGAGAGTACCGCGCTGAACGCCACGAACCGCGCCTTCGTCGTGTCGGCAATCAATCTCGCCAGGCTGGTCTTTCCCGTGCCGGGCGGGCCCCACAGGATGACGGACTGCAGCAGGTCGCGTTCGATGGCCTCGCGGAGCGGGCATCCGGGGCCGAGCAGGGTCTCCTGGCCGACGTACTCGTCGAAACGGCGCGGCCGCATCCGCTCGGCCAGCGGTGCGCGTGACGGCACGCCCGGTCCCTCCCCTTCGGACTCCTCGAACAGGCGCGGATCGTCACTCATGGCGCGGCCTTCCGCTGGCGGCCGGCCTCGAACAGCACGATCCCGACCGCGACGGCGACGTTGAGGGATTCGACGACCGTCGGCATGGGGATGCTGACCCGCAGATCGAGGTCCGCGGCGATGTCGGCCGGCAGTCCGGGACCCTCCGCGCCGGCTACCAGGAGCGACGGATGTCCCAGGTCCGCGTCGTAGAGACTTACGCCGTCCCGGGGCGCGAGGCCCACGAGGCGCAGGCCGGCCGCGCGCGCCGCCTCCCGGAGGGACGCCCAGTCCGGCTCCACGGCAACAGGCAGGCGGAACGCGGAGCCCATGGCGCCTCGCAGGGCCTTCCATCCGAAAGGATCGGCCGTGGGCCCGACCGCCACGATGCCGGTCGCCGACGACGCCTCGGCCGCGCGGACGATCGCGCCCACATTGCCCGGGTCCTGCACGCCAGCCAACGCCACCACGGTGGCGCCAGGTGTGCCCAGCACGCGGGCCAGGGGCCACGACGGCCGCGCGGCGACGGCGACGATGCCGCCCGGGGACTGGACCGGGCTGGCGGCGTCGATCACGCCGTCAGAGACATCGAGGCAGACCGTGCCGGCGCGCTCCAGACGGGCGCGCAGCTGCAGGATGGCCGGCCGTTCGAGTCCACGGCGGCCGATCGCGGCGGTCTCGATGCGCACGCCGGCCCCCAGCGCGTCCCCCACCAGGTGCTCCCCGTCGAGCAGGATGGCGTCGTCGTCCCGCCCGCGAGCGAGCGCGCGGCAGCGCTGGACGAAGGGATGATGGCGGCTGGTGATGAGGGGCATGTCAGGCGTCAGGCGTCAGGCGACGGGCGATAGGGAAGAACAGGCGACAGGCGACGGGCGACCGGCGGCAGGTGCCGCGCGGTGGTCGGTGGGCGACGGGTTCATAAGGCCGGTCGAGCATACCAGATATGGTACAATCGCAGTTTAACCCTGCTGCGGCGACGCGACGAGTACGGTCGTTCCCCCGCGCGGCCGCGCGGGCGACCGGTGCCGACCTTCCGCTTCCCGCAGCGCGGCCGACTGAACGCCAGACGACGGGACACCCATGAAAGCACGCATCCTGAAACGGTTCGAAGAGGAGATCGCGGAACTCGATCGCGAGTTGCGCATGGAACTGCCCAAGGAGATCAAGCGCGCGCGCGAACTCGGCGACCTCAGCGAGAACGCGGAATACCAGGCGGCCAAGGAGCGGCAGTCCTACGTGCAGGCGCGGATGGGCATGCTGCGCAAGCGGATGGCGGAAATCTCGCTGATGAACCTCGATCGCCTGCCGACCGACCGCGTCGCGTTCGGATCGACGGTCGTGCTCGTCGAGGACGGAAGCGGCAGCGAGATGACCTATCAGCTCGTCATGCCCGAGGATGCGGACGCGACCAAGGGCCTCATTTCCACGAGTTCGCCCATCGGGCGCGCGCTGCTCGGAAAACAGGAGGGCGACGAGGTGGTCGTGCCCACGCCGACGGGCGTGCGGAAGTTCGAACTGCTGAAGCTGACGACGGTACACGACGCCGCGTAGCCCTTCGATGCACGCGCCCGCCTGCGTGATGGTGCCATCAGGACTCCGCGCTGAGCGAGGGCGTCCGGCCACGGTTCCACGCACGACATCGTGGCCGTTGTGACGAGTCGACGTGCGTAGGACGACGACCACACGATGACCGAGGCCTGGCTGCACACGACGCGGCCGTCCGAGACGGTCTACTCCCCGCGGAGCCGCACGGCTCTGGTGTTGACCGGAACGGGAACCGCCGGGGCCTACCACGCGGGCGTCCTGCGGGCGCTCGGCGAAGCCGGCGTCAGGGTGGACCTCGTCGCCGGGCACGGCATCGGCGTCCTCGGCGCCTACCTCGCGGCCATCGACGGTGCCGGCCGGCTATGGGCCCCGGACGGCTTCTGGCGAGCGCCTGACGTGCCCGCGTTCTACCGCTGGCGCCGGTCGCTGCGCTGGCTGACCTGGACCGCCGGCGCCGCCCTCGCGGTCATCCTAGTGCCGCTGGCCGTCCTGGCCGTCGGCCTGGGCGTGTTCGGGCTGGCGTTCCTCGCCGGCCTGGCGGGTCTGCCCGTCGGCCAACGCGCCGCCGACGTCTACACGGGACTCGTTCGCGATCTGTTCCAGCCGGGGCGGCTCCCGGCCTGGGTCGCCGAGGCGGCCGTTCTCCTGCTGGCCCTCGTGCTCATCCTCGTCGTGGTGTCCGCGCTTCGGCGGATGCCGCGAGGTCGGCACCGGGAGCGCGGGCGTTTCTGGTGGCGCCTCGTCGGCGCTCCCCTCTCGGCCCGCGAGATCACCGCCTCCGTCAGGCGCGCGATCTGGCGGCTCATTGCCGGTGGCGCGGACGTGCCCGAGCCGGACGCGGTCGACCTCTCACGGCGCTACGCCGAACTGCTGGCCGACAACCTGGGGCAGCCCGGCTTCCGCGAACTCATCGCCGTCGTCCACGACATCGACACGCGGCAGGATCTGGTCGGTGCGGCGCTGGCCGAAGCGTACCGGCAGCCGTTCTTCGGACGGCGCCAGGGGGCCGGGGCCTGGCCGGCCCGCGCAGGCGAGACGCTGGATCTCACGGGCATGGACCGGGATCACGCCATGGATATCCTGTCGGCCGCCCTGTCCGTGCCGGTCGCCAGCGAGACCTGTAGCCTCTCCTTCGCTCCCGAGAGCTTCTGGCGGGGCGAGACGCACCGGGCGTGCGACCGTCCCGGCTCGATCGCGCGCCTGCTCGAAGAGGTGCTGGCCGCAGGCGCCGAGCAGGTGATCGTGGCGACGGCGTCGGCGGCCATCGATGATCCGCACAGCCTCGAGGGCCTGCGGATCGACGGACGCGGCAAACTCGGCGCGGTCCTGGCGGGCGTGGACCTGGCGGCGGCGCGAGACGCCATCCGGGCCCGCGCAGGGTCCTTCCGCAGCGTGCACTGGATCAGGCCCGACCACAACCCCGTGGGGCCGTTCGACTTCGTGGGCACCTTCGATGACCGGTCTGACCGGCGCCATCTGCTCGGCGAGTTGATGGATCGGGGCTACGAGGACGCCTATCGTCAGTTCATCGAGCCGGTCGTCGGCGAAGGCGCGCCGGCGGGGTGACGCACGCGGCGTCAGGCATTCTTCTTCTTCTCGGACTTCTCTGAGGCCGGGTGTTCGTGGAGGAAGGCGAGAGCCTGCTCGCGGACGATCCGCGGGATGTCGTTTTCGTTGGCCGGCGCGAATTTGGCTTGGAACGCGGCGAGCGGCACGACGGCCTTGGCCATCGCCCGGTGGCCGCCCGCGCTGCCGATGTCCGAGAAGATCTTCCGCACCATCTCGCCCGCGTTGCGCGTATAGCCGAGATTCCGGACCGACACGACCAGCGTGTCGCCGACGATGCCGGCCACGACGGTCCACTTCACGTCCTCGACCTGCAGGAAGAAGTCAGCCACGTACGGGATGAAGTCCTCCCGTGGCAGTTCGCCGAGGAACGCCGTGAACACCTGCTCGTCGAGCACGCCGGTCTGCTGGGCGAGCGTGACGTATTCGAGGCGCTCGGCGGTGATTTCGGCGCCCTCCATCTTGCGGATGAGCGCCGGGTCGGCCAGCGGGTAGAGGTACGAGAACGCCTCGATGTCGACGCGGCTCGCCTGGCGGCTGAAGAAGAGCGTGTCCGACTTGATGGCGTAGAGCATGGCGGTCGCCGTACGCTCCGAGATGTTCACATCGACAGACCTCAGATGCTCGGTAAGGATCGTGCACGTCGACCCGTAGTCGGGTCGGATGTCCCGGAACACCGCGCTGTAGCCGGATTGCGGCGGATGGTGGTCGATGACGAGATCCACGCGGTCGATCAGGCCGCCGAAGTAGTGCGGCTGAACGTCGACCATGGCAATCGCGTCGAAGTCGCCCAGGGCGGCCGGCGGGATGATGTCGACGTGGATGTCGAGGAGGTTCACCATCCGCAGGTTTTCGGGCCGGGTCACGCCCTGCAGCGCGCCGATGATCGCCGTCGCCTTGGTGCGGCGCAGCAGGTTGCGCAGCGCCAGTCCCGACGCCATGGCGTCGGGGTCGGGGTCGTTGTGGAGCAGGATCAGGACCCGGTCGACGTCGTTGAAGTAGCGCTGGTACTGCTGGACGCGCGCGCGCGTCATCGACCGGCTGATCTCGCCCAGCAGCGGCGCGCCGATCAGTTCGTGCATCTCGAGGAAGCCGATCTCCGGGAATACCTCGCGCAGTTGCTCGATCCGCTTCTCGCGGCCC
This sequence comes from uncultured Vicinamibacterales bacterium, assembly GCA_964481395.1. GTDB lineage: Bacteria > Acidobacteriota > Vicinamibacteria > Vicinamibacterales > JAKQTR01 > JBFMFH01. Next base: position 46,247 of record CAYZYG010000024.1, on the reverse strand, counting down.
TTGCCGTTGGCGCTGCCGGGGGCCTCCAGCGCGTAGACGATGAGGCCGCCCGCGCCGCGGACCGCCTCGGCCACCCGCTTCAGGCTGGTCCGCCCGTTGTCTTCCAGGATGACGCACGTGTTCGGCGTGAGGTCCGCCTTGACGAAGGTGTCGGTGCGGCGGATGTCGCCGGCAGCGATGTCGATCCCGGCGTCGTGCAGCCGGCGGGCCAGGGGGCGGCTCTCGACCAGGAAGCCGACGTCGAATCTGGGCGGCAGGACTTCGTGGAGAAGCCTGATGACCAGTTCACTGTGGCAGACGGCCAAGCATCTCATGACAGGCTCGATGAGGGCCGCCGCGAGGGACTCACAGCCATAAGACGAACTCCTTATTATACGATGGGACGCCGGCGGTTCGACCTGGGGTAGAATCGGCCCACGCGCAGGCACGGAGGGTCGTCCGGGTCGGCGCACCCCTGTCCGGAGGCCTGCCTGTCGTGCTGCGTCAGCCGCTGCCCGCCCTCGCTCTGGCCGGTGTCCTCGCCGGTGCGGTGTTCGCCGCCGCGCCGACGGGCCAGGTGTTCAAGAGCCAGGTCGACCTTGTCAGCTTTGGCGTGACGGTGGTCGATCGTCGGAACGTCCTCGTACCGGACCTGACGGCCGAGGATTTCGACATCGTCGAGGACGGCGCGCCGCAGACGATCCGGCTCTTCGCGCGGGGCGACGAGCGCGACGCGCGGCCCGAACTGCACCTCGGCATGGCCTTCGACACGAGCGGCAGCATGGACGACGACATCCGCTTCGCGCGGAGCGCCGCCATCAAGTTCCTCAACGCCCTGCCCGAGGCCGAGGACGTCACGCTCGTGGACTTCGATACCCAGGTGCGCGTGGCGCGCTACGGCCAGAACGACTTCCCGCGGCTCATCGAGCGCATCCGCCGCCGTCAGCCCGACGGGATGACGGCGTTCTACGACGCCATCGGCGTGTACCTCGACGGCGCGGCGTTCCAGGGCGGCCGGAAGATCCTCGTCGTGTACACCGACGGGGCGGATACCGAGAGCTCCATGAGCTACGGCGAGATGACCGATCTGCTCAAGATGTCCGACGTGACGCTCTACGCCGTCGGGTTCCTCGAGCACGTGTCCCGATCGGCCCAGATGGATCTGCGGATGCGCCTCATCCGCCTCGCGGGGATGACCGGCGGTCAGGCCTTCTTCCCGGGCGTCATCAAGGATCTCGACAAGGCGTACGATCAGGTGCTGGCGGAGATCCGCGCCCAGTACACGATCGGGTTCGTGTCGACGAACCGGAAGGCCGATGGCACGTGGCGCAAGGTGCAGATCAAGGTGAAGCGCCCCGACCTTAAGGTCCGGACCCGGGAAGGCTACTACGCGCTGTACCGGGAGCGCCCGTAGGCGCCCCCCCGGCGCGCGCAGACGTTCCTCCGACATGCTCCCACGATCCGACCGCTTCGACCTCGTCTCGGACTTCGAGCTGCGCGGCGACCAGGCCCGGGCGATCGACGAACTCGTGGCCGGCCTGGAGCGCGGCGACCGCCACCAGGTCCTCCTGGGCGTCACGGGATCGGGCAAGACGTTCACGATGGCGCAGGTCGTCGCGCGCGTCCAGCGGCCGGTCCTCGTGATGGTCCACAACAAGACGCTGGCCGCCCAGCTCTTCGGCGAGTTCCGCCGCTTCTTTCCGCACAACGCCGTCGAGTACTTCGTCAGCTACTACGACTACTACCAGCCGGAAGCCTACGTCCCGGCCACCGACACCTACATCGAGAAGGAAGCGACGACCAACGACGACATCGATCGGATGCGCCTGTCGGCCACGCGCTCGCTCTTCGAGCGCCGCGACGTCCTCATCGTCGCCAGCGTCTCGTGCATCTACGGCCTGGGGTCGCCGGAGGCCTACTACGGCCTCCTCCTGCCGCTCGAACGCGGCCAGCGCATCGGCCGCGACCAGATCCTCCGCAAGCTGGTCGAAATCCAGTACGAACGCAACGACGCGGAGTTCTCCCGCGGCACGTTCCGCGTCCGCGGCGACATCGTCGAGGTGTTCCCGTCGTACGACGAGGCGGGCATCCGCATCGAACTCTTCGGCGACGAGGTCGACGCCCTGCTGACCATCGACCCCCTCACGGGACGCACGATCCGGCGTCACGAACGGCTGGCCGTGTATCCGAAGACCCACTTCGTCACGCCCCGCGAACGCACCCGGGAGGCGGTCGAGTCCATCAAGCAGGAACTCGCCGTGCGGCTGGCGGACCTCCAGGGCGAGGGCAAGCTGCTCGAAGCGCAGCGCCTGCACCAGCGGACGATGTTCGATCTCGAGATGATGCGCGAGATCGGGTACTGCCACGGCATCGAGAACTACTCGCGGCACCTGACCGGCAGGACCGCGGGTGAGCCGCCGCCCACGCTGCTCGACTACCTGCCCTCCGACGCCCTCGTGATCGTCGACGAGAGCCACCAGACGGTGCCGCAGGTCCGCGGCATGTACCACGGAGACCGCTCGCGCAAGGAGGTGCTGGTCAACTACGGGTTCCGCCTGCCGTCCGCGCTCGACAACCGGCCGCTGAACTTCGAGGAGTGGGAGCGGCGCGTGACGCAGGTCGTCTACGTCTCGGCGACGCCGGGGCCCTACGAGCTGGAGAAGTCGGGCGGCGTCGTCGTCGAGCAGATCATCAGACCCACGGGCCTGGTCGATCCCGTCGTCGAGGTCAGGCCGGTCCGCGGGCAGGTGGACGACCTGCTGGGCGAAGTCCGTGCGAGGGTCGCGGCCGGCGAGCGGGTGCTCGTCACGACGCTGACGAAGCGCATGGCCGAGGACCTGAGCGATTACTACCAGGAACTGGCCGTCCGCGTGCGCTACCTGCACTCGGACATCGAGACGCTCGAGCGGATGGAGATCCTCCGCAGCCTGCGGCTCGGCGAGTTCGACGTGCTCGTGGGGATCAACCTGCTCCGCGAGGGCCTGGATCTGCCGGAGGTCTCGCTGGTCGCGATCCTCGACGCCGACAAGGAAGGGTTCCTCCGATCGGCCGGCGCGCTCATCCAGACCGCCGGGCGCGCCGCGCGCAACGTGCATGGCACGGTGATCATGTACGCCGACCGCATGACCGAGGCCATGCGGACCGCCATCGCGGAGACCGAGCGCCGGCGCGCCCGGCAGGAGGCCTACAATCGCGAGCACGGCATCACGCCCACTTCCATCGTCAAGGCCATCGACGATGTGCTGGGGAGCGTGTACGAGCGAGACTACGTCACCGTGAGCGCGCCCCGCGCGGACCGCGAGGCGTTCATGACGCAGGCCCAGATCGACGCGCGCATCGCGGCGCTGCAGAAGGAGATGCGCGAAGCGGCGGCGAACCTCGAGTTCGAGAAGGCCGCAGCCGCGCGGGACGAGATCAAGCGCCTGCGCGCCCGCAGCATGGGCGTGGAGGATCCCCGGCTGCTGGGATCCGGCGGCGGGGACTGAGTCCGCTCCGGGGGGTGTACAATGGAGGCAGCGGCCGAATCCGCCGACATCCTCAAGGAGATTGCTGATGGCCAATGACCGAGAACACGGAGGCGCCGGCATCGTCGTGGCCTTTGCGCTGGGGGCCCTCGCGGGGGCCGTCGTGGCCTTGCTGTTCGCGCCCGCGAAGGGCGAAGAGACGCGTGAACTGCTGAGCGAGAAGGCCCGGGAAGGGCGAGACAAGGTCAAGGACGCCGCCAACAAGACCCGGGACTACCTGCACAAACAGAAAGAGACGCTGACGTCGGCCGTGGACCGCGGCCGCGAGGCCTATCACGCAGCACGGGACAACGCGGAACAGGCCTGAACGGAGAGGGGACCGGCGTGGGGGACGTTTTTCTGGCGGTGATTGCCGTCGCCACGGTCACGATGGCCGTGGTTCAGGTGCTCGTCATGGTCTACGCCGTCCGGCTCGCCAGGCGGGTGGACGCGCTGTCGACGCGCGTTGAGAGCGAACTCGGGCCCATTGCCGAGCGGCTCCGGATCGTGTCCGAGAACGCCCAGCACGCGTCGGCGCTGGCCACCGCGCAGTTCGAACGCGTGGATCAGTTGCTGAGCCGCGTGGCGCGCCGCGTGGACGAGACCGTCGGGGTGGTGCAGCACTCGATCGTCGGTCCGCTCCGCGAGGGCGCCGCGGTCGTGGCCGCCGTCCGCGGCGTGGTCGCCGCCGTCCGGTCGATGCGGGGGGGAGACGGGGACGGGTTGCGCGAAGATCCCGAGAAACGGTTCGACGAGGAGGACCCACTGTTCATCGGGTAGCACGAGGCCCGTGGTCGGCGTGTCGCCCGACGAAGTCGCGCAGAATTGACGCCGACTGGCGGCCGGTGGTAGAACACTGGCGACAGTTTGGCCCTCATCAAGGTGACTCTCATGCTTATGAGCCCGCACCGACGTTCTCCTCTTATCCTGGCAGGGCTGCTCGTCTTGACCGTCGCCGCGAGCGCGGCCGCACAGCAGCAGTCCGCCACGCTGGTCAAGGAACTCACGGACCTGATGGAGGCGGCCAAGATGACCACGGTGGCCGCCAAGGACCCGGGCGGCGCCGACATGTACACGGCAGCCATGTACTTCCCGGGCAGCCAGATCCTCGTGGTGACCGCCAAGTACGAGCCCGCTGTTCTGCTCGATGGCAAGCTCGGCAAGAGGGAGTACCAGGACATCTACATCGACTTGAACAGCGCAGCGGTGGCCAACACTCGCGTGTTCTTCGAGGACCTGGGCTGTGACGGCCTTAAGCCCGACCGCGACGAGGGCAAGCCCATGGACTCTGTCGAGATGGGCGGCAAGCGCACCATCTTCGACAACGAGTGGCGCAAGGACCAGAAGATCTCGGAGGAGGACTGGGCCAAGACCTTTGCCGACGCCGAGAAGATTTACGTCCGCCTGTTGCAGGCGCTCGTCGCGCAGGCCAAGAAGAAGTAGCCGCTCTTCAGGGCGCGACGGCGCGTCCCGCGCCCTCCAGCCACGTCATCAGCGCCACGAGGTCCGCCGGCAGGCTGGCCTCGAGGCGCAGCGTTTCTCCGGTCCCAGGATGCGTGACGACCAACCGGTGGGCGTGCAGCGCCAGCCGGCCCGGCGGCGCGCCCGCGAGCGCCGCCGTCGATGCGCGCGAGCCGTAGATCCCGTCGAACAGCAACGGCGCCCCGATGGAGCGGAGGTGGACCCGCAACTGGTGGTGCCGTCCGGTCAGGGGCATCGCCTCGACGAGGGCGACCCGAGCGCCCTCCAGGTCCCACCCCGCCTTGCCTGAATAGCGTGTCACGGCCTCGAGCGCCCCGGCTTCGCCCGGGCGGGCCGGCCGCATGCGGCCTCGTCGCGCCGGGTGCAGCGGCGTGTCGATGACGCCCCTGGCGGGGGACGGCATCCCCGCTGTGAAGGCCAGATACGTCTTCTCGGTTTCCCGTCTCTCGAAAGCCGACGACAGGGCCCGGTGAGCCTCCGCGTGGCGCGCGAAGACGAGAACCCCGGAGGCGTCCTTGTCCAGGCGATGAACGGCCCACAGTCGGAACCCGAGTTGAGCTTCGAGCGTCCGCCAGACGCTCGGGACCGGGCCCGACGCTGGCACGGACGGCATTCCCGGCGGTTTGTCCACGGCGACGAGCGCGTCGTCGAGATGGAGGAGGGGAAGAGGCACGGCTCTGGACAGAATACATAAGACAGAAGACAGAAGACAGGAGACAGAAGACAGGCACAGACAAGAGTCAGGCGACAGGCGACAGGCGACAGGCGACAGGGGGAAGAACCGGGGTCAGGCGACAGGCGACAGGCGACAGGCGACAGGGGGAAGAACCGGGGTCAGGCGACAGGCGACGGGCGACGGGCGACGGGCGACAGGGGGAAGAACCGGGGTCAGGCGACAGGCGACAGGCGACAGGCGACGGGCGACAGGCGACAGGGGGAAGCACCGGCGACAGGCGTGCGGTTGGGCACACGCCGGGACACAGCGGGCGGGAGAACCGCGCGAGGGTGTGCGTGCCGGGTAGAATGGGGTATGGGTCCCGCGACTGTTGGCCGCCGTGCAGCATGGAGCCTGGCCGCGCTTGCGCTGCTGGCTGGCGTCTCCGTCGCCGCGAGCGTGAACCCCGCGCAGCAGACCCCGCCGCCGACCGCGCCGCCTGCCCAGGATCCGCAGGCCCAGCAACCCCAGCAGCCCATCTTCCGCGCGGGCGTCAGCGTCGTCCGGGTAGACGTCTCGGTGCGGGATCGCCGGGGCATGCCGGTCGATGACCTGACGGTCGAGGACTTCGAGGTCTTCGAGGACGGCGTGCGGCAGACCGTGAGCACCCTGCAACTCGTCAGGCTGGATGGTCAGCCCAGGCCAGGTGACGAGACGTCGCTTGAGATTCGATCCCAGGAGCACGCCCGTGCCGAGGCGGCACGGGAAGATGTGCGCCTCTTCGCGATTCTGCTAGACGACTACCACATCCCCAAGCTTCCGCTGGGCGTCATGCTGCGCCTGCGGCCGGCGCTGCTGGACTTCGTCCGGCAGTTCAAGCCGACGGATCTCGTCGCCGTGCTCGATCCCCTGACGCCACTGAGCGCCGTCGAGTTCACGCGCGACCGGTTCGAGATCGAGCGGAAGATCCGCGAACTGGAAGGCCGTCGCGGCGAGTTCTTTCCCGTCAAGAGCAAGCTCGAAGAGGTCATGGCCCGCCAGCCCAACGTCACGGAGTTGAGGGCCGACATGTCGCTCTCGGCGCTCGAATCCATCGTGACCTACCTCGGCGGGCTTCGCGAAGGGCGGAAGTCCGTGCTGTTCGTGAGTCAGGGGCCGCCGTTCACGCGACCCGGCCAGGCCCTGGACCATCGCGTGCGCGCCGTGATCGAGGCGGCGAACCGGGCGAACGTGACCATCCACGTCCTCGAGCCGCGGGATTTCGGCCCAGGCGAGATCTGGACCAGCGAGGTGCTGTTCCGCTTCGCGAACGAAACGGGCGGCAGACAGATCACGAATCCCGAGGACGAGCGCGTGGGCCTCTCGCAGGTCGTCACCGATGCCAGCGCGTACTACCTGCTCGGTTATACCCCGGCGCGTGACTTCAACGACGGCAAGTTCCATGACATCGAGGTCAAGGTCAGGCGGTCGGGCACGCAGGTGACTGCGCGCAAGGGCTACTGGGCCCCGAAGGCGGAGGATCTGGAGGCCGCGGCGAAAGCGGCGGCCGCGCGCCCGGACGTTCCCGGATTCGAGGCGGCGCTCTCGGACCTCTCTGCCCCGCGCAGCGGGCGCCCCGCGCAGCTCTGGTTCGGATTCGGACCAGGCGACGGCGCCGAGACACGCGTCACGGTGACCTGGGAGCCCGTCGAGGGCGCGGGCCTGCGGGACGGCCGCGCGGAGCGTCTCAAGGTCGAGGTGCCGCCTGCTGGTGAGCAGACCGAGCCGCGCCTCTCGGTCACTCTGGCGGCCATCGAGAAGGGGGCCGACGGCACGACGGTCGCGTCTTTCTCGCACGGGCCGGGGCCGGGGGAGATGCGCCTCGCGGCCCTCGACGCCGCTGGACAGGTGCTCGACACGTGGACGGCACGCTTCGAGGTGCCGGACTTCGCCGGGCCGGGCGTCACGCTGGCCACGCCACGGTTCTACCGGGCGCAGACCCTGCCGGCGTTCCGCCAGTTGCAGACCGCGTCCGACCCGGCGCCCGTGGCCACGCGGACCTTCCGCCGGACCGACCGCGTCCTGGTCGATCTCGCCGCGGTGTCGGGCACGGGGGAGCCTCCCGTGCTGAAAGTCGAACTGCTGGGGAGTACGGGGCAGATGCTCGCCGAGATGCCCCTCCCGACCGCGACCAACGGCCGCGTGCGGTTCGAACTGCCCGTGAGCCGCATCGCGCCCGCGACGTATGCCCTGCGTATCACCGCGACGGCGGGAGACCAGATGGCAGAGCTGCTGGAGGCGTTCCGGATCGTTCCCTGACGTCTGCCGAACACCCCCGGGGTAAAGCGGGTCCCATCCCGGACTCATCCCGGAGTTGTCCCGGAGTGCCCAGCCGTGGTCCGGCTTCCGGCGCTCCGGTCTCCTGGATTCTGAATGCCGGGCGCTGGATTGAGCGTCGTCAGCGCCCGCGCTCGACCCCCGCCGAGCGGTACGCCTCCTCGATGACCTCGAGGTCCCGCCTCGCGCGTGCGAGGGTCATCTGCGGCTCGGTGCGCGCCCGCCACGCGCGCAGGAAGTCGGCCCACATGGCCTTGTAGCCCAGCATGTCGCCGGGGTTCGGCAGCCGCAGGCTCCACCGGCGGCCGAACGAGGCCATGAACAGCCCGTTCGACTCGAACACGATGCTGCCCTCGCGCCCGTAGATGCGCGAGGCACGCAGGCCGAAGAGAATCGTCGCGACCTCCCACGAGTACGAGAGCAGGCCGACCGGGCCCTCCTCGTACTCGATGAGCAGCGCCATGCTGCGCTCGAGTCCGGCGCCCCGGCCCGGCCGCGCCGCCTCGACGCGCTTCACCGTGAACCCCAGCGCGCCCGCGAAATTGACCCAGTGGATCCCGCCCTCGAACAGCGCCCCGCCGCCAGCCAGCGCGCCGTCGTCGCGCCAGCCGCTCGTGCGTTGGCGTTTGACGGCGTTGAGCGAGATGAACAGCGGATCTCCGATGGCACCCTTCGCGATCGCGTCGCGAACGGCCGCCAGCACGGGCTTGTAGTAATAGTTCTCGGCGACGTAGACGACGCGGCCGCGTTCGCGTGCCGCCTGTTCCAGCGTGCCGAGATCGGCCGACCGCAGGACGGGCGGCTTCTCGAGGATGACGTCCTTGCCGCCAGCCAGCGCGGCGAGCGCCAGATCGAGATGACTGTCAGGCGGCGTCACGATGGCCACGACATCGACGTCCGGACTCGCGATCGCCTCCGCGTAGCTGCCGTAGGCCGCCGCCCCGCCGTGCTTGCCCGCGAAGTCGCGCGCCTTCCCGAGTGAACGGCTGGCGAAAGACGTGACGACGTCACGACCGAGCCCGCGCACCCGGCCCGCGTGGGCGCTCGCGACCTGACCGCATCCGATGAAGCACAGGCGCATCGGCGCGCCGGTCCGCTCGTGGCTCATGAGGAGTCTCCCGTGACGAGGCGGTCGGCCGCCCGCAGGGCGATGGCCGCAATGGTCAGGCTCGGGTTCACGGCGGCGGAGGTCGGGAACGTGCTCCCGTCGACGACCAGGAGGTTCTCGAGTCCGCGGAAGCGGCACGATCCGTCGAGGGGCGACGACGCCGGATCGACGCCCATCCGGACGGTGCCGAGCGCGTGGGAAAACGTCTTGATGTTGTACGTGTAGAACGACCAGGCGCCGCAACGCCGCAGGATCCGCTTCGCCCGCCGCACGAGCATGCGACGTCGGCTCGCATCCCGGCGCGTGTACCGGTGCTCGAGGCGCAGCCGCGGCAGCCCGACCGCATCGACCGCCGACGGATCGACGAACACGCGGTTGGACGCCCGCGGTTCGTCCTCGGCGATCACGAGCGCGCTCGTGAGGTGTTCGCAGAACCCGCCCATGGGCACGGGATCCGTCCAGCGCGGCATCCCGGACTTCATCAGGGCCGCGGGCGGCGTCGTGATCTGCTGGATGCTGCCGATGCGCGCCTGCCGGTGCCGCCATGTCTTCGGGTCGCCGAAGTAGTAGTCGAGCACCGCGAAGTTCTTGTGGAACACCTTTGCCGGGTCGGGCCTGAAGTTACAGAACCCGAAGGTCATCGCCGAGCAGTGGCGCATCAGAAAGGCACCGACGGCCCGGCCGGCCGGATTCAGACGATCGAGTCCCGATGCGAGGAGCAGGTGGGGCGTGGCCAGCGCGCCGGCGGCCAGGATGACGTACCGTGCGCGGAACGAGACCCGCTCGCCGCGCGCGCGGTCCACCGCCTGGACCTCGGTAATCCGGCGTCCATCCGCGACGAGGCGCGTCACGGCCACCTGAGTCCTCAACTCCAATCCGCGGTCGAGCAGCGCGGCAACGACCGCCGTGCCGGTGTCGTTCTTTGCGTCCACCTTGCACGCGTACGTGTCGCAGGTGCGGCAGTGCACGCACTGGTTGTGGCCGTGGGTCCCTGAGAAGTTGATGGCGAGCGGCAGCGGGAACGGGTTCAGGCCAAGCGACCGGGCGGCATCGCGGAAGACCTCCGACACGGCCGCCGGTCGCGGAGGCGGCTGCGGATACGGCGTGCTGCGCGGCGGTCTCGTCGGATCGTCCCCATCCTCGCCCGAAATGCCCAGCAGCCGTTCGCTCTCGCCGTAGGACGCCTCCAGGTCGTGATAATCGAAGGGCCACGCCGCGCCGGACGTGCCGACGATCTCGGGCGGCGGTGCGAAGTCGTCGATGCGGAACCGAAACGACGTCCCGCCGTAGAAGACCGACGGCCCGCCGACGCAGAACACGCTGCCGACGTCCGGGCTGATCCCGGCATCGCCGGACTGGTACGCGCTTTCCTTGGAGTAATAGGGGCCCAGCACGAGCGTCGCGCGCGGGTCGCCCGCCTCCGGACCGCGCGGCACCCAGTCGCCGCGTTCCAGCAGGAGCACGCGCCAGCCGGCGTGCACCAAGCGGTGCGCCGCCATGGCGCCGCCGAACCCGCTGCCGATGACGATGGCATCGTACATGGGCAGGTCTCTTACGTCAGGCGTTCGACGAGATAGGGCCCGAGGGCCAGCACGCCGAACCGGAGCAGCCGTCCGATGGAAATCAGGATCATAAAGGGCTGCAGCGGCAGCCTGAGCGAACCGGCCAGCAGGCTCACGCCGTAGAGCGGCGGCAGCCCGAGCGAGGCGCTGGCGAAGACGACGGCGTTCGTCTTGTGGCCGTGGCGTTCGAAGGCGGCCTTCGCGCGGTCCATCCGGTCGCGGCGGATCCACCTGATGTGGATGACGCCCTTCCCGGCTTCGTAGAGCACCCACTTCGCCGCAACCTGGCCGATCGTGATGAGGAGGACCGTGATCCAGCCCGAGGCGCCCGTCAGCGCCAGGACGGCAATGAGGTACACCTCGACGTTGATGACGAACGGGACCACGCCTCCGATGAGGCCAACGGCGAAGGTGAGCGCATGGAGCGCCGGTCTGGAGACGCGGCCCAGGTCAGGCAGCCACGACGCGGGCTTGCCTTCCGCTTGGGCCCGGGAGTCAGCAGCCGGGGCGTTGGGCGGTGGCTGAAGGTCCGCCGCGACGGGTGCCCACGCAAGAAGCGCGAGGAGTACGGCAGCGGCGATCCGGAGGCCGGGTGTCCGGCGGCGATGAGATGTCTTGACGGCCAACAGTCGTCGCGAACAGGTCAAGTTTCGATCGGCCTTCAAGACGCCTCCGCCTGGCCGGAGGCGGGGCAACGAAACACTGTGACCGGGCGAGGCGGAGCCGCCTCCACATGCGTCGGCGATTCGAGGCGCAGCCTCGCTAGGTATCTGGTAGGACATGGAGCCCGAGACTGGTGACGCGGGATGGACCCGGCTCATCGAGCGAACCAGAAGCCCGGGTACGATCCTGTTTTCAATTCTGTCACAACTGCGGGCGCATCGGGGACCTTCGGATCGGGGATTGGGGGTTGGGGATTGGGGGTCGGGGATTGGTTCGGCCTCAGCCGGGAAGACGAATGGGGACTGGGGACTCCGTAACCGATCCCCGGTCCCCGGTCCCTGGTCCCCGCTTTTCGCGCTATATTACAAAGTTCGGACTGGAGGCCTGATGACGTTTCTGGCGGCCCTGGTAGTGGGGCTCCTCGCGGGGACCCATATCGCGACCTGGGGCATGTACAAGGATGCGCCGCACGAAGGATTCCGGCGGTATCCCCGCAGCATCTTCGTGGGCGTGGCGGTCAGCCTGATCATTGTGGCCGTCGTCCCGAAGGACTGGCTGTCGGCCGGGGCGCTCTGCGTGCTGTTCGGCGTGGCGTACGCGTGCGAGCGCGGCGCGACCGAGTTCTACAAGATGTTCCTCCGCCACGAGGATCAGTCGAAATTCTTCATTCCCATGGAGTTCCACGTCTTCGGGAAGGTAGTGCCGCCTGGGCGTCGCCGAATTCTCATCGGCGTGGGCCACATCGTCGTGTTCATCGTCGTCGGGCTGGGCGTGTTCGCCTTGCAGTCACTGGACACGGGCCTGCCGAGGCCCCTGCTGTTCGGGCTGATCGGGTCGAGCCTCGGCTGGCTGGTCGCGTTCGGCGGTGCGTTCAAGGACGCGCCCATCGAGGGATTCGAGTGGCTGAAGTTCTTCCGCAGCCCCGTCGCCGCCGGGCTGTTCGCGGCGCTGCTGTCGCCCTTCACCAACAGCTATGTGCTGGCGTCCATCGGCGGGGCCGGCTACTCGGTGGCGGCGATTGAGACCTATAAGACGTTCTTCTTCCCCAACAAGCCGCGCGGGAAGTTCGCGGGCAAGCCGATTCTGTTTCCCGAGGTGCTCAAGTACCGCCAGCGGTTCATCCCGCTGTATGCCGCCATCTGGGCCGTCGTCATCGGGGCGTTCATCATGGCCTACGCGCCGCTGCTGTGACTTCGACGCCGCGACGGCGCCTGGCCGCCGGCGAGTGGTTCTGGGTGGCCGTGGCGGTCTCGCTCGTCCTGAGCCTCACGCCGTGGGGCGCGATCGTGCTGTATCCCTTCCGGCTGTTCACCACGTGGGTCCACGAGTGCGGGCACGCCGTGGCGGCGCTGGCCGTCGGCGGGCGCGTGGAGGCGATTACGCTGGCCGTGGATGGCAGCGGGCTGACGCGGAGCCTGGTGCCCGGCAGCCGCATGGCGCAGGCCATTGTCGCCTCGGCGGGCTACCTCGGCGCGAGCCTCGTCGGGTGCGTGCTCGTCGCTGCCGCGCGGGTGGAGCGGCAGGCGCGGCCGATCCTCTGGGCGGCCGGCATCCTCATGCTCGTGACCGGGCTGCTGTGGGTGCGGAATCTCTTTGGCATCATCGTGGTCGCCGCGCTCGGGGCTGCGCTCGTGGCGATGGCCAATCGGGCCGGTCGGACCGCTGTCCGTTTCGTGCTCGGTCTGCTCGCGATCCAGGTGGCGCTCAACGCCGTGTTCGACATCCGCACGCTGTTCCTGGTCGGGGGAGAAACCGATGCTGTGGCGATGTCCCGGCTCCTGCTGCTGCCGCCGTGGTTCTGGGCGTTCCTGTGGATGGTACTGAGCGTGGCGATGCTGGGCACGACGCTGCGGATGACTCGTGGCACCCGCAGGGCGGGGCGCTTGGGGTTGTAGCCGCGCGCGAGGGTGAGGCGTTGCGTGGACGCGCGCGGTTGCCCGACGGGTGGCGCGCCTCGGACGCGGATGAGAGGCGTGGGGAGGAGGGCATATGCGGTCCGTGACGTTGGCTCTGGGATTGGTCGTGGCGATCGCGACAGCCGTGGCCGGCCAGTCGAAGCCGGGGGAAATCTTCAAGGATTGCGAGAGGTGTCCCGAGATGGTGGTCATCCCCGCGGGCAAGGCCGTGCTGGGCGGCGAAGCGTGGGATCAGGACCAACGGGCGTCGTGGGGGCACGTGCGGGACGTGACCATCGGATATCCGTTCGCCGTCGCGAAGACCGAGGTGACCCGCGCCCAGTACCGGGAGTTCGTGGCCGCGACCGGTTACGTGAGTCCCACCACGTCGTGCAACACCTGGGGGTTCACTCGCATCCTCGGCCAGACCGAGGGCTACACGTGGGATCACCCCGGCCACCCGCAGCGCGAGGAGGCTCCGGTGGTCTGCGTGAGTTGGGAGGATGCCTCGGCTTTCGCGAAGTGGCTGGCGGCGAAGACGGGCAAGCCGTACCGTCTGCTGTCATCCACCGAGTTCGAGTACGCCGCGCGCGCCGGGACGCGGGGGCCCTGGTTCTGGGGTCCCGATGGGACGAAGGCTTGCGAGTACGCCAACGTAGCCGACGACACCTACCGCCGCCTCTACAGCTACGGCCCCGTGTTCGCGTGCAACGACAACTGGGAGCGGCTGGCGCCGGTGGGGTCTTTCAAGGCCAATCCGTTCGGTCTTCACGACATGCTGGGCAACGCCTGGGAGTGGACCGACGACTGCTACCACACCGACATGAAGGGCGTGCCGACGGACGGCCGGCCCTGGCTGGGAGAGGACGGAGGAAACTGCACGGCGCGCACGCCGCGCGGCGGCGCGTGGGCCTCAGGCACCGACTGGCTCAAGGCCGGCAGCCAGAGCGCGGACCTGGCGAACTATCACAGCCAGTTGCTGGGCTTCAGGGTGGCGATGACGTTGAGGTAGTCGCCCCTGCGCGATGGACGCAGGCTCAGGCCGAGCCCAGAGCGACGGTCTGACTTGGCGCTCTGCTCGAGGACATCAGGGCTTCACGGCCACGACCTTGCCGTCCTTCCAGACATAGATCGGCGTCCCGTGCATGCGTGCGGTCTTTCGAGCGGTCGCACCAGCCCGGCGCAGCGCGCGTCATACGAGCGTGGCGAAGGAGGGTGGGGGTAAAAGCGTGGTGGGCGCTAGTGGATTCGAACCACTGACCCCCGCCGTGTGAAGGCGATGCTCTACCGCTGAGCCAAGCGCCCACGCCAAGTGAGACTTCTCAGTCTAGTAGATTCCCAGGCCGGTCGGCAACCAGTTCATCTACTGGCGTCGAGGCGACTTGTCGTGCCGTTCGGTTGGGCACCGGGTTCCGACGACAGAACCGGTCCCCGGTCCCTGGTCCCCGGTCCCGGTTCTTACTTCCGCATCCCGGGCAGTCGCCGCTGGCTCGGGCCGTCGTACCAGGCGTCCTTCGGGTCGATCTGCCGCATCGCGTCGCAGCGGTCCCGCTCCTCGGCCGCGTGGGCCAGCAGGCCCGGCACGCGCGCGATGATGAACAGTCCGTTCGCGACTTCAGCCTCGAACCCGAGGTCGCCGCAGATGGCCGCGATCGCGCCGTCCAGATTGATGGGAACGGGCGAGCCGACATGCTCCGGCCGCGAGTTCAGCACGCGATCCACGACCCGCAGCAGTCGGCAGTGCTCGCCCTCGAGATCCAGCTCGTGCGAGAGCTGACACAACCGGGCCGCCCGCGGGTCGCGCTCGTGGATGCGATGACCGAACCCTGGCGGGATCTCGTTCCGGTCCAGGGAATCCTGGACGATGCGTGTGGCCGCAGCCTCGTAGCTCTGGCCGGCCCTCGTCAGCGCGAGGCCGAACTGGAGGAACCGCAGCGCCGACTCGATGTCTCCGCCGTGGAGCGGTCCGAATCCCATGATGCCCGCGGCCACGGCGCTCTTCAGCGCCGCACCGGTGGTTGCCACGTTGCGCGCCGACAGCGTCGAGGGCGGCGTCACACCGTGGTCGATCGAGGCCACGAGCACCGCGCCGAACAGCCTCGCGATGGAGGGCGTCGGCAGCTCGCCCCGCAGGAGCAGATAGATCGCCTCGCTGAAACCGAGCCGCCCCATGAGTTCGTCGACGGCATAGCCGCGGATCTCCACTTCGTTGGGCGCGACGCGCGTGATGGCCGTCGGCCAGCGCTGGCTCGGGCGCGCGGGCGCCCTGTCGCGGCGGGTCTTGCGGTCGCGGCGGGAATCCTGTGCGTCCATGCGGCCCTCCTGGCGGAGTGGTCGGTCAGGTGCCGTACAGCCGGTCCCCGAAGTCGCCGAGGCCCGGCACGA
Organism: uncultured Vicinamibacterales bacterium; assembly: GCA_964481395.1. Classification (GTDB taxonomy): domain Bacteria; phylum Acidobacteriota; class Vicinamibacteria; order Vicinamibacterales; family JAKQTR01; genus JBFMFH01. Next base: position 30,699 of record CAYZYG010000024.1, on the reverse strand, counting down.
TGAACTTGCGATCGTTGAGGCGCTCGTCGATCACGGGGGTGAAGATATCGACGTCGGGATGACGCTCGCCCACCAGCGCGACGCCCTCCGGCGCCGCGACGATGCACACCATCTGGATGCGCGTCGCGCCGGCGGCCTTGAGCCGGTCGAGCGCGACCACGGCGCTGCCCCCGGTCGCCAGCATGGGATCGATGACGATCACGTGACTGTCGGGCAGATCCGGCGGAAACTTGGCGTAGTACTGCGACGCCACGGCGGTCGACTCGTCGCGCTGCAGACCGATGTGGCCGACTCGCGCGCCGGGGACCAGCTCGAGGACGGCGTCGAGCATGCCAAGCCCGGCTCTCAAAACGGGCACGACAACGACGTTCTGGGCCAGTCTCCGCCCGCCGGCGTCTCCCAGCGGCGTCCGGACGACGTCCGGGCGCGTCGGCAGGGAGGCCAGCGCCTCGCTCACGAGCAGCACGCTGATCCGGTTGGCCAGCCGGCGGAAGGTGTCGGGATCCGTCCGGGCATCACGCAAGGAGAGCAGGGTGTCCTGAACGATGGGATGAGAAACGAGATGGACGGGCACGGGGTCACTATACACGAAGGGACCGGGGATCGGGGACCTCTGACCAGTTGTGCGGGCGCCTGCGCCTGTTCCCAGGCCCGCGCGCCAGTTCCTTCCGGCCGGCCGCGCTAGAATGGAAGGATGCATATCCTGCCGAGTGTCATGCCAGTGCCGTCCCGTCTGCCATGGGTCCTCTTCGGTGCCTTCCTTGTCCTGCTCTCCCTCGCGGCCTGCCAGACCGGCCCGCAGACCCAGAGCGGGGCGGCTGGCACCGCGCCGGCCGACGGCCGCGAGCAGGCCTCCATCATCCTCACTGGCGGCACCGTGGTCACGATGGATGGGGAGCGGCGCATCCTGCAGCCGGGCGCGGTCGCCATCCGAGACGCCCGCATCGTGGCCGTCGGGAGCCCGGAAGAGATCGCCGCGCGCTACACGGCCGAGGAGACCATTCGGACCGACGGCCAGGTCGTCATGCCAGGCCTCGTCAACACCCACACGCACGTGCCGATGGTGATGTTCCGCGGGCTGGCCGATGACCTGGCGCTGATGGACTGGCTCAACAAGTACATCTTCCCGGCCGAGGCGAAGACGGTCAGTGCCGAGTTCGTGCGCGTCGGGACGGCGCTCGCGGCCGTCGAGATGATCGAATCGGGTACGACGACCTTTACCGATATGTACTACTTCCAGGAGGAGGTCGCCCGGACGGCCAAGGCGGCCGGTCTGCGCGGGATTCTCGCGGAGACCATCATCGGCTTCCCGTCGCCAGACGCGAAGACGCCGGCGGAGGCCCTCGCACGGGCGGAGCGCTTCATTCAGGAGTTCAAGGACGATCCGCTGATCGTCCCGACCGTCGCGCCGCATGCGATGTACACGCTCGACACGGACACGTTGAAAGCGTGCCGCGCCCTTGCGACGAAGTACGGCGTGCCGCTGAAGACCCATCTGGCCGAGACGCTCGACGAGGTGGAGATCGCCCGCGGCAAGTACAAGATGACGCCGGCGGCGTACATGGAATCGATCGGCCTGTTCGGGGCGAAGACCATCGTCGCCCACGGTGTGCACGTGACGGACGCGGACCTCGCCATCCTGGCCCGGCACGACGTCGGGCTGGCCCACAACCCCGAGAGCAACATGAAGCTCGCCAGCGGGACCGCGCCGATTTCGAAGGCGCTGGCCGCCGGGATCGCGGTCGGCCTCGGCACGGACGGCGCGGCCAGCAACAACGATCAGGACATGTTCGAGGCGATGCGGATGGCGGCCCTCATCCATAAGGTCGTCGAGGGTGACCCGAAGGCAATGCCGGCCGCCACGGTACTCGAGATGGCGACGCTCGGTGGAGCGAGAGCCATCGGCCTGTCAGACCGCATCGGTTCGCTCGAACCGGGCAAACTCGCGGACGTCATCGTCGTGGGCATGAACACCCCGCGACAGACGCCCGTCTACAACGTCGTCTCGCACCTGGTCTATGTCACGCGGGGCGACGACGTGCAGACGACGATTGTCAACGGCCGGCTCCTGATGCGGGACCGGAAGGTGCTGTCGGCGGATCGCGAGGCCGTCATGGCGGACGCGCGGCGGCTGGCGGAGCAGGTCAGGGAAGCGGTGAGGTGAGACTGGTCAGTAGTCAGTAGTCAGTAGACAGTAGGAAGGCAGGCGACAGGCGACAGGCGATAGGCGACAGGGGAAGAACAGGGATCAGGCGACAGGCGATA
>CAYZYG010000024.1:0-28334 GCA_964481395.1 uncultured Vicinamibacterales bacterium | reverse complement strand
ATCAGGCGACAGGCGATAGGCGACAGGGGAAGAACAGGGATCAGGCGACAGGCGATAGGCGACAGGGGAAGAACAGGGATCAGGCGACAGGCGACAGGCGACAGGGGAAGAACAGGGATCAGGCGACAGGCGACAGGGAAACAAGCGGCTACCGGCGACAGATTGGTCGCGTTGGCGCGGACAGCCGACTGGAGTGCCCGTGCCGACGCAGACAGCGTCCGCTACGACGGATCGAGGACGGCCAGGTACGGCAGGTTCCGGTACTGCTCGGCGTAGTCGAGGCCGTAGCCGACGACGAACCTGTCCTCGATCGTGAACCCCGTGTAGTCCACCTTTACATCGACGACCCGCCGCGACGGCTTGCTGAGCAGGCACGCGGTCTTCAGCGACTTCGGCGACCGCGCGTGCAGGATCTCCTGCAGGTACGCCAGCGTGAGGCCGGTGTCCACGATGTCCTCGACGATGATGACGTTGCGGCCTTCGAGACCCGAGTCGAGGTCCTTCAGCAGGCGCACCTCGCCCGACGAACTCGTGCCCTTGCCGTAGCTCGAGACAGCCATGAAGTCGATCGACACGGGCCGGTCCATGGCCCGGATGAGATCGCCGAGGAACATGAAGGCGCCCTTGAGGACGCTCACGAAGTGCAGCTGCGGCTCTCCGGCGAAGTCGGCGGAGATCTGGGCGGCCAGTTCGCGGACCCGGGACCGAATCTGGTCCTCGGTGAGCATGACGGTCGTGGGAGTCAGTGGCATAACCGTTTCACACTAGCACAATTGCCGCAGCCGGCCCTTGATGGGTTTACACTCAGCCACGGAAGCCGATAGCATGTATCACTTCGATACTGCGTGCGGCGGGCGCCCGGAGTGGACGGAACAGTGGACCTCCGACGTCATTCCCGCGGCAGCGGCTCCCCTGAAGGCATTCCCGCTGAAGCGGGCCTGCCGGGCCGTCGCTTGAAGAGCAGGGCCCGCAATCCAGGACTGGATTCCTGGCGCCGCTTCGCGGCCCCGGGATGACGATCCTGGCGAGGATCACAGACGAGGCATGGCGGGCCGGAGGGCCTGCCACGGAGAGGAGGGGATGTGGCCAAGGGATTGAGCCCGCAACTGATGGGGAGACTCGCGCGGATCGGCGCGGCGGCCAGGCTGGCCGAACTGCAGGAGGAGATCGCGGCTCTGCGCCGGGCGTTTCCGGGACTGAAGGCGGCGACGCCGTCCTCCTCCGCCGCCGCGCCCGAGGCCGAGGCTGCGGCCGAGCCCGCCTCGAAGCCGCGCCGCAAGCGCCGCAAGATGAGTGCGGCGCAGCGCAAGGCGACGTCCGAGCGGATGAAGAAGTACTGGGCGGCGAAGAAGAAGACTCAGGCCTGACGCGCCGGCATACGGAGGTGGAGCGGGCTACGGGAATCGAACCCGTCTAGCTGGCTTGGGAAGCGGTGTCGGCCTCGACATTCGGGCCGAAAAGTGCCAGTGGGTAACAAGGGTGGGTAACCCTCTACCCCGTTTCGCCTATGTCGAGCGGCTCTGGCGCCAAGCGTGGCTCGGTTCCGTTCTCTGAACCTCACCAAGACCGAGGTGCTCGACCGCAAGATCCTGGGGAACCTCGAAGCAGCCCTTCTCCAATTGCTCCAGCACTGGGATCAGGTGAGGCGGAAATCCACCACCTGCCCGTTCGCAGAGGGCCTGGGCGCAGAACAGCCGCACCAACGCTTCTGTCTTCCTGGTGATGCGCAGTCGACCATTCTCGAACTTGGACAGCGAGACGTAGTTGAGTCCGATCAGCGCTGCCATGTCTCTGACGGTGTACCCCAGGAACTTCCGGAGGAACTTCACATCCTGTCCGCGCAGCGGCGTGGGCTGCATGACGAGGATCTCGGCGAGCAGTTTGTGGAGCTCGTCAACCGCAGGAACCTGAGCGTCCACGTGTCCGTTCCGGCACTTCCAGATGGGCACGTTCTCGAGGCGAACGTTGTCGAGGCCGCTCTCCCGATATGGGATGGCACCTCTTGATCGCTGCATCGGCTCACCGCATTCGCCGCAACGGTACTCAGCCATGACCGGTTATCACCTTCACCACATTGAAGTTGTCGTCAAGAACGACCACGAGCGTTAGGGCGTCCCCGTCGAGATCCGTTCCGCTGACGTGATATGTCCAGTTCTGGTGATTGTCATCCCACGAGTCCGCGGTGATCATGCCGCGTTCAAGAACTCGGCGGACATCGAAATCATCGAACTGACGCTGGTGCTGCCTAGATCGGAGATGCTCTGTGTACACAACCGACCCAGGGATTCCCAACAGTCGGTCGAGGAGCATTCTGGCGTCACGGTTGCTGAGCGGGGGCGAACTAGCTGGCACCGACTGCTCCCCGACTCTGAGCGCCTACGGCCATCAGTGTTAGCCCTAGGCTAACACTGAAAAAGTCAAGAGTCAACATTGAGGCTCCCCTTCTGTACACCGGCCAGGCTCTCTCCTACCTTGGCTGCCGCATCCGCCTCGAACTCGTCGATCACCCCAGCCAGGTAGCGCATCGTCGTTCGCTCGTCCCGGTGGCCCAGGAGGCGGCCGCGAGGGAGACCGATCGGGTGGTCCGAGCGACGAGTTCGGCGAACGAGTGCCGCAGCACGTAGGGCGTGACGTCCTTCGGCATGTGCAGCGTCGGATGCCGGCGCCGGGCAGCCTTCACGGCCCGGCCGAAGACTAGCTCGAGCGTCGAGTTCGCGCACCCACCCCAGGCCTCCGCCTCCGCGAACATCTTCAGCGCCGCGGCGCCCTGCCTCGTCACAGCGCGCCTGGTCGCAACAACGCCCTCGCCCTTCAGCCGCTCAGGGGCCTCGAACCAGCCGTCATCCAGGTGCGCCAGGTGGTCGGGCGTCAGTAAGCGTTGCTCCGCCGGCGGCAGGCCCGTGTAGGCGTAAACGAACAGACACGCCTTCGCCTTGGACCTGGCCTTCGCCTGCGGCTTCACGTCGCGACCGGGGAGCTCGTCAAGCATCGCACGGATCGTCCCGTAGGGCAGACCCTTCGGCCGCGGCTTCGGTTCCCGCCGGCCAGGGACCTGCCGGGCCGGGTTCGGCTCCCCGGGTCCGTCCAGGACGGTGAACAGATGCGCCAGGGCCCCGCGGTGCCGGTTGACGGTCGCGTTGGACCAGTGGTTCGCCTTCTGTCAGGTCGCGAACTGCCGGGCGACCTCCTCCGGGGTGATCCGGCGCCGGTCGCGCGTCGGGCCTAAGGACTCCACCCGACGCGTGATCTGGGTCGTCCGCGTCTGGATCGTCGGCATGCCGACGACGCGAGCCAGGTAGTCCTCAGCATCGGCCGCCCGCGTACCGGCCGTCGCGCGGGCCCGACGCGGCGTCAGCACACCATGCGCGTGGCGCTGCTTCCGCCAGGCGACCATCTCCTCGATCGTGGCGTCCTCTGGGAACCGGGCCGGCTCGAGCTCGCCGTTCACGCGCACGAAGACGCAGTGGCCCTGCCGCTCGCACCGGACGCCTGTCGGGAGTGCGTTGCTCATGACTAACGAGAGAGAGTAGCGTCACTCCCGTCATCGGACCACAAAATCTCGAGCATGTGGGACAGTGGTCCTGACTCACGAATGGCCCAGCGGTATCGATCCGGGTGATACCGCAGGTCGCTGCTCTGCCACCCCCGCATGGATGTACCAGGCAGGTCGAAACGGCCGGGGAGGTCGCGGTCCCCAACGTACAGCAGAAATCTGGGGCCTCGGAAGGTGAATAGCCCTCCAACAAGTTCCGAGCCGACCTGAATCAGCGGCGAGAAAGCGAGTGAATCCGTTGACGTTTGTCGCTCGCCTCGAATCGAGGCTCCGTAGAGGCCCATCGGAGGTTTGAACGATCGTGCTCCGAAGGCAAGTTCAACGATCTCACGCGGTGGGTGGTCGAGTTGGTTCCCGCCTACCCATCGCAGCTCAGAGCCTTGGACGCACGCGAGATTGATCGTCGTCTTCAGAAACCATCGCTCAAGGAGTACACCCGATAGTCTGAAGAGGCGCACCCTCCAACGCTGAGGCGGCGGGCGCTTCTTTCTTCTCTGATTCAGCAGCTTCATGGACTCGCGGAATGCAACAAAGGCATCCCTTCCAGCGGCGTCGACGTCCGACAGTTGATTGTTGTGATCCGCGCAGAGATGCTTGGCGGTGAACGAGCCGAGGCCGATGCGCTTCGCCCCGTTCCTGCACCATGGGAAACCCTGGACGTCGACGTAATCGCTGATCCAGAGGCCCTTGCTCACTAGGTGTTCTCGCGAGACCTTGTCACAGCATCCGCCCAGTTCCGCAGCCCAGCATAGCACCCCGCCTCGGTCTCCACCGAGCGGATTGGCGCGAGAGCCCGTCGTCCTACTCATCGCGGACACGGGCCGCATCCGAAGAGTCCAGCCGGGGCGTTCCCACGGGTTTCATTCTGGCCTGAGGCGCCCGCTTAAACGTAGCACTGGCGGTTTGCCGCGGTGCCGGCATGTCGAGCCGCTTCCCATCGAGGATCTTGGCCACCGTGAGGATCTGTAGCCGGGAGTGCTTCGTGTTCCAGTCGGGGGACGTGTAGGCGGACGCAGTTCCCGATCTTCTTGAAGAGGCGGGACTACGACGCTAGGTCTGGGACGATGCTCCAGGGTGTCCCAGACGACAAGCGACGGCTCATCGAACAGGCGCAGCCGTTCTCCTGGCCCGACACCGATGAGAAGCAGCAGCACGCTCCGCGGTGGCAGCTCCATGAGCTGAACAACACGGAGAAACACCGAAGCGTGCCACTGGTGCAGGAACAGCCGAAGTGCGAGAAGGTAGTGCGGAAGGGGCGGGTTGAAGAACTTCACTTGCATCGACAAGTCAAACGTCTGCATCCTCGTGCCACGATGCGCTCTAGAGAAGGCCCTTCACATAGAAGGTGGGCGTCACAGCCGCCAGCTTGCCGCCGGTTGCGTCGGAAATGGTGCCATGCATTATCCCGTGACAAATGGTCGGCCCCGTATTCGTCGTCATGGCACCAACAATAACGTATCCCAGGTCGAAGACGGGGCCTCCGCTATAGCCCCCGACGCCTGGGTTCTCGAGGATGAAGAAATCTTGCGGCGAATTAGTATCGGCGCGGGGCATGGTTATCAACGCAGACGACGCATGCGACGTGAACGTGAAGGGACTGAAATGGCCCGTAGCTCCCAGTCCCATCGGGAACCCGACAGCAGTTAGATACGTGTCCCGAGAAGGAAGGTCGCGGGTGAAATTCAGCTGTTCAGACGGAAGGAACCGTCCCTGTAAGTGAGGGACAATTGACTCGTCCGGCACGACTCGCAGTACCGACACATCGGCTACCGGATGGTGCTTCCAGTTGAGTTGGGGGTTGAAGAGCCTCAACGACAGCGACTTGCTGGTGCTATCGGCGTCGCTCACCAGCACCTTGGTTCCCGCGTTACAGCCCCGAGCGACATGGGAAGCCGTGAGTATGTAGGGTTCACTGCCGTGGACGATGAAGATCCCTGTTCCAACGTTCTCGGCGTCGGGACGTTGTGAGGTTGGCGCAGGAGTCCGAAGATTCAGGACAACCCGGAACGTGAGGTCTCTTGTAAGTTGCATGGGCGCCCCCTTCGCTTGGCCCGCAGCAACGTCGGGACCATCAGCCCGAAGTGCCTGTCGCGTTCCCAAGAGCGACAATAGCGGGCGAAGTCGGTCGTGATGCGGAGCGCTGTCAGCGGTCGATGGCGGACCGATCAGAGAGGCAAACAACACTACAGTCGCCCCCGTAGCGAAGAACGACGTTGATCTTGTCATGCTCCCCTCCGACCTCTGGGTGCCGACTGTAGCACGCGGAACGGGCTGCCCACAGCAGAATCTCCGGCGGCTTCGCGGCAGCCCCGGTAGGGTGGGTGACTGGATGGGTGACTTTCGCCCCCCGTTTTGCCCATTCTGGACCAGACCCGGCAAGACTGAGAGGCGGCCAGCATCTCGCGGCGAGATGAGAATCCGGCCGCAAGTCGCTCACTCTGTGGATTTCCGGCCTGTTCAGCGGTTGGAGCGGGCTACGGGAATCGAACCCGTCTAGCTGGCTTGGGAAGCCAGAGCATTACCACTATGCTAAGCCCGCGTTCGGCACGACGCCCGGCCTCGCGGCCGGGCGAATGCTTATTCTAGCAGAATCGTCACCGGGCAGTGCCCCGGTTGAGCCTGTGGGACATCCCTGGTCCCTGCCCCCGGCCCCCTGGCCCCTTCCCTGTCGCCTGTCGCCGGCCGCCTATCGCCTGATGTACCCCAGAATCTCGTTCCGCCGCTGCTCCATCTCCGCCTGCGTCGTGGCTTCGAGATTGAGCCGCAGCAGGGGTTCCGTGTTCGACGGCCGGACGTTGAAGTGCCAGGTAGGTGCCTCGACTGACACCCCGTCCATCCGGTACACGTGCGCGTCCTTGTACCGCTCGGCGAGCCCGTTGAGCTTCGCCTCGACGGCCTCCATCGATCCGACCTTGGTGTTGATCTCGCCCGAGATGAAGTACTTGGCGCGGAGGGGTTCGAGCAGCTCGTGCAGCGACTGGCCCTTCTGCGACATCAGTTCGAGGATGAGCAGTGCCGGAATGAAGCCGTTGTCGGCGTAGAAGTTGTCCCGGAAGTAGTAGTGCCCGGTCACCTCGCCGCCGAACACGGCGTTCTCCTCGCGCATCCGCTTCTTGAAGAACGCGTGACCCACGCGGTTCATCAGCGCGCGGCCGCCGTACTGCGCGATCGTGTCCTTCACGGCGTAGCTGGCGCGCACGTCGTAGACGATGGCCGACTTCGCGTCGCGTCGCAGGAAGGCCTCGGCGAGGAGGGCGGTGACGAAGTCGCCCGGGATGAATTCGCCGTTCCGGTCGATGAAGAAGCAGCGGTCGGCGTCACCGTCCCACGCGATGCCGATGTCGGCGCCGATCTCGACGACCTTCTCGACGATGTCGCGGCGGTTCTCCTCGATGAGGGGATTCGCCTCGTGGTTGGGGAACGTCCCGTCGATCTCGAAGCACAGCCTCGTCGTCCTGCAGGGCAGGCGGTCGAACAGCTTCGGCGCGACGAGCCCGCCCATGCCGCTGCCGGCGTCGAGGACCGTCGTGAAGGGCCTGATGACGGCCGGGTCTATGAACGACAGGACGTGGTCGACGTAGTCGTCGAGCAGGTGGTCGTTCCGGGTGAGCGTGCCCGGCTTGCCGGCGGCGGGAATGGTGCCGCCGATGACCATGTCGCGGATCTGTCCGATGCCGGCGTCTCCGCTCAGCGGGAACGCCTCGGCCCGGACCATCTTCATGCCGTTGTACTCCTTCGGGTTGTGCGAGGCAGTCACCTCGACGCCCCCGTCGTGGCGGTCGCGGGCCACGGCGAAGTACAGCATGTCGGTGGCGATGAGGCCGTAATCGACGACGTCGGCCCCCTGCGCGCGGGCGCCCTCGATGAAGGCCTCGGCCACGCCGGGCGACGACAGCCGCATGTCGCGCCCGACGGCGATGCGCTTCGCGCCGAGGTAGGCGACGAATGCCCGGCCGATGTCGCGCGCGATGGCTTCGTTGAATTCGTTCGGGTACACGCCCCGGACGTCGTACGCCTTGAAGATCCCTGGGTTGACTGGCATCGATGTGGTCTCCGGCCGTTCAGATCTTGATCTTGGAGTAGTCCGTCACCGCCGACTTGTCGCCCAGGACGATCGGGGCGTCGGCCGTCGCGCCGTCGACGATGGCGCTGCGGCCGATGTGGCAGTGCCGTCCCAGGATGGCGTGCCGGACCTCGACGTCCCGGGCCAGGTGTCCGTTCGGCCAGACGATCGCGCCCTCGACCTCCGCACCCTCCTCCACGGTGCAGCGGCTGCCGATGACGCTGTACGGGAGGATGCGCGCGCCTTTCTTGATTACCGCGTCTTCGTCGATGAAGGCGGGTCCCATCACCTCGGCGCCCTGCTCGACGCGGGCGCTCGGCGCCACGCGGATCTCATCGCGTGGCCGGCCCGCGAACGGCTCCGCGGCGAAGCGCTGGTCCATGATGTCGCGGTGCACCTGCATGTACTTGCCTGGGGTGCCGATGTCGATCCAGTACCCGCGATAGATGTAGGCGACGAACGTTTCGCCGCGCTCGACCAGCGAAGGGAAGAAGCTGCGCTCGACGGACCAGGCCGTGTCTTTCGGGATCCGGTCGAAGGTCTCCGGTTCGAGGATGTAGATCCCCGCATTGATCGTGTCGCAGGTGATCTCCTCCGGCTTCGGCTTCTCGAGGAAGCGCCGGACGTTGCCTTCGGCGTCGGTTTCGACCAGACCGTACGCCGTCGGATTGTCGACGGGAGTCAGGACGATCGTGGCCTTGGCCTTGCGCTCGCGGTGGAGCCGGATGACGTCGGCCAGCGGAACCTGGGTCATGACGTCGCCGTTGAAGACGACGATCGTGCCGTCGTAGGACCCGGTCGCGAACTTGATGGCGCCGCCGGTACCCAGGGGATTGGGCTCGACGACGTAGCTGATCTTCACGCCGAGCCCGGCTCCCTCCCCGAAGACCTCGCTGATCCGGCGGGGCTGGTAGTTCAGGCTGAGCACGACCTCGTCGATCTCGGAGACCTGGCGCACCAAATCGATCTGATAGTGCAGGAACGCCCGGCCGAAGATCGGCACGATGGGTTTGGGTGTGTGAAGGGTCAGAGGCCGCAGCCGCGTGCCCTTGCCCCCGGCGAGCAGGATCGTCTTCATGACAATCCACCTATTTTACCCCAAGCCTGCCGTCTACCGGGGGCTCCCCGGGAGCCGGGATCGACCTGGCCCGCACGGTCGGGATAGAATAGCGTCCCGCGCGGGACCGCGCTCCGGATCGCGATGAATCTGCCGAACAGTCTCACGCTCGTGAGGATCTTCCTGGTGCCGCTGCTGGTCGTCGTCCTGCTGACGAAGCCCGAAGGGCGGATCGTGCCGCTGGTCGTCAACCAGGTGCTGGCGGCGGCCATCTTCGGCGTGGCCGCGCTAACCGACTGGCTCGACGGCTACCTGGCCCGGCGCCGCCAGCAGGTCACCGTGATCGGCCAGATCCTGGACCCCATCGCGGACAAGCTGCTGACGACCGCGGCCTTCATCTCGCTGGTCCAGATCAACATGGCCCCCGCGTGGATGGTGGCGGTCATCATCGGGCGTGAGTTCGCGGTCACCGCGCTGCGCAGTCTGGCCTACGCCCGGGGGGCGGTGATCCCGTCCTCGTCGCTGGGCAAGTTCAAGATGGTCAGCCAGGTCGTGGCCATCCTGCTGCTCATCCTCGGGCACGCGGGCATCTGGCTGTTCGTGGTGCTGGGCCGCCTGGCGATGTGGGTGGTCGTGGCGACGGCCGTGTGGTCTGGCGTGGACTACTTCAGGCGCTACGCGCGTTCGGCGCCGGCTGGCGCCTGACGCCAGGCCCAGGCGAGCTCACCCGGTTCAGCCGGCCTTCTTGACCGCGTCCATCTCCGCTTTGATGGCCGCTATCTGCTTCTGCGCGTCTTCGAGGTATTCGCTCTGCTCGAATTCCCTGACGAGGCGATCGTAGTAGGGCAGGGCCTCGGCCGGTACCTGGAGCTTCAGCAGCGATTCGGCGAGGTAGAAGTACACCGCATCGCGGCGGGTGTACTCCGGGTCCCGTGACAGGATTTCCTTGAACCGGTCGATGGCCCCCGGGTACCAGCGCGCACGAAAGTAGTAGTACCCGACGCGGTAGTCGGACTCGCTCAGGCGGTCCTTGGCTTCCCGGAGCTTCTGCAGGACTTCGCCGCGCAGATCGCTGTTGGGATAGCGCTCGAGAAACGTGGTCCATTCCGCGATGGTGGCTCTGGTTTCCGTCTGGTCGCGGTCGGCGCCGAGCATCTGCTTGAAGTGGACGAACCCAATCCGGTATTGCGCGTAGTCGGCCCGCGGGTTGGTCGGGTAGAAGGTGAGGAACTCCCGGAACTGGTTCTCCGCGACGAGCAGGGCTTCCAGCGAGCCGTCGCCGATGTACGCGTCACCGAGGCCCAGTTTCGCGTCGGGCCGGAACGCGCTCTGCGGGTAGTTGTCGAGCAGTTCCTCGAAATACTGCCGGGCCTGGGTCCACTTCCGGTTCTCGAGCAGTTCCTTCCCGCGATCGTAGAGGTACCGGTCGGCTTCGAGGATGCCCGTCGGCACGGCGTCCTTCTTGGCGCATCCGGCAGCCACCGACGCGACGAGCAGCCAGAGCGCGGCGCTCCGGCGCAGGGTCCTGCGGAACGACGAGAGGCGAGCGGGCGCGTGATACGTGATCATGCGAGCAGTTCCGGACGCGAGGCCAGCCAGCGGTACTCGGATTCGAGTCCCTGTTCGAGCGTGACGGACGGAACGAACCCCAGGTCGAGGCGCGCCCGTGCCGTGTCGGCGAACGTATCGCGCATATCCCCCTTCTGCGGCGGTTCCTGACGCAGGTTCAGCGCGCGGCCGGTGAGGGCCGCCACGATCTCGAGGACGCGGTTCACCGACACCCTCGAGCCTCCGCCGACATTGTACACGGCCCCCGGCGTGCCCCGGAGGGCTGCCGCGATGGTCGCCGCGACGGCGTCGGCCACGAACGTGAAGTCCCGGGTCTGCTCGCCGTCGCCGAAGACGGTGATGGCGTCGCCGCGGATCGCCGCGCGGAAGAACCGGTGGAAGGCCATGTCGGGCCGCTGCCGCGGGCCGTAGACGGTGAAGTACCGCAGCGCGACCGTCGGCACGCCGTGGTTGACGTGGTAGAGATACGCGAGCTGCTCGGCGGCCAGCTTGGTGACGCCGTACGGCGAGACGGGCTGCGGGAGTGCGTCCTCGCGCATGGGAATCGGCGCGAAATCGCCGTAGACCGATGAGCTGGAGGCGTAGACGACGCGCTCCACGGCCGCGCCAGCGCACGCTTCCAGCAGCACCTGCGTCGCCTCGATGTTGTTGACGGTATAGACCTGGAAGTCCCGGCCCCAGCTCTTGCGGACACCGGCCTGGGCGGCCAGGTGGAACACGTGGCTGGTGCCCTCGAGCAGCCGGGGAAGGTCCGCGCCCTGAACCGTCGACTCGACGAACGTGAAGCCAGGCCGCCGGAGAAGGCCCGACAGGTTGTGTTCCTTGATGGACCGCGGATAGTAATCCGTGAAGCAGTCGAGGCCGGTGACGACCGCCCCCTCGTCGAGCAGGCGCTCGGCGAGGTTCGAGCCGATGAAGCCGGCGACTCCCGTGACTAGTGCCTTCATGCGAAGAGCTTTCTCACTCGTTCGGGGAGGCGCGTCGGGCGCCCGTTCCCGTCGGTTGCCGCGTGAACCGTGTGGCCCGTCGCGGCGACAGTCCCGTCGACCCGCCGGACCACCTCGTACTCGAACTTCACCCGGACCGGGCTCATCAGCGTGCCCGTCGCCCGGATGACCATCTCATCATCGTAGCGCGAAGGGTGCCGGTATTCACAGTGCGCCTCGATGACCGGGAGCAGCGTGCCGTGTTCTTCCATTTCCCGGTAGGTCCAGCCGAGGCTCCTGAGCCATTCCGCGCGGCCCACCTCGAACCACGCCAGGTAGTTGGCGTAGTAGACCACGCCCATCTTGTCCGTTTCGGCGTACCGGACGCGCACGACGGCTTCGGCGACGTGGCGCGTCACGATCAGGCGGGCCGGTCCGGAGAGGGGCGGAGCGCAGCTTCGCCCGCGTGCCGGAGCGCTCGGACGGCCTCAGCCGGGTCAGGAGCCCCGAAGATCGCCGACCCGGCCACCAGGATCTCGGCGCCGGCGGCCACGATCGGTCCGGCCGTTCCCAGATCGATGCCCCCGTCGACCTCAATCGGGGCGCGGCTCCCGGCGCGGTCCAGCAGGTCCCGCATCGCTCGTACTTTGGACGTGCTGCGCGGGATGAAGGACTGCCCTCCGAACCCGGGATTGACCGTCATGACGAGGACGAAGTCCAGGTCGCCCGCGACTTCTTCGAGCGCCGACACCGGCGTCGACGGGTTGAGCACGACGCCAGCCCGGGCTCCCAGGCTTCGGATGAACCCGAGCGTCCGGTGCAGGTGAGGCAGGACCTCGACGTGAACCGAGACCATCGCGGCGCCGGCCTTGACGAAGGCCGCGATGTGATCGTCCGGGTTGTCGATCATCAGGTGGACGTCGAGCGGAACGCGGGCGACGCGTTTGAGCGACGCGACGACGGGCGGGCCGACGGTGAGGTTGGGCACGAAGTGGCCGTCCATCACGTCGACGTGGATGAAGTCGGCGCCCCCGTCCTCGGCCCGGGCGACGGCGGCGCCGAGCGCCGCGAAGTCGGCGGCGAGAATCGACGGCGCGATCTGCACGGTCATCGGCTGACCTCGAGGGAAATCGGCTGGCCCGGCGTAATCTGGAACCCGGCCGGCGGATGCTGGCGCAGGACGAAGCCGGCAGGCACGCCGGGATACGGCTGCTGGCCCACGACGGTGACGCGCAGCCCGACGCTCCGCAGCAGCTCGGTGGCCGCGTCGGCGCCGACGCCGATCACGTCCGGCATGACGAATCCGCCGGAGAGCTCACCCCGGTTGACCAGCACGGCGACGCGCGCGGCACGTGCGCCCGGCGGGGGATCCTGCGCGATCACGACGTCCGCCGGGTAATCGGACGACCGGATGTCCGCCACGGACGCCACGTCGAGTCCATCCTGGCGAAGCCGCGCCTCCGCGGTCCGGTCGTTGACGCCGACCAGGCCCGGGACGAGCATGTCCCGCGCACCCGCGCTCAACCAGATCCGCACGCTGCGGCCGTGCCGCACGGCCGATCCGGCCGGCGGGTCCTGCTGCGCGATGCGGGCGATGGGGATCTTCGGATCGAATCGCCGATCCTGCTCGACCTTGAGCGACAGGTCCAGCTCGTCTGCCGTGGCGGTGGCCGCGGCCAGGTCGAGACCGACGAGCGAGGGCATGCTGACGTCCCGCGCCCGGATGACCACCCGCACGGTCGCGAAGGCGAAAAGGGCGTAGGTGGCGGCGAGCGCGCACACCAGAATCACCACACGGCCGACGGACCAGAATCGGGCTTTCACCGCCACTGACCGAGACTGTACTACAGGAGCCGCGGCAGGACCACGCGGGGGCCCCCAGCGCCTTGACCCCGCGCTGCCCCGCCCTTGCCCCGCCCTTGCCCCGCCCTTGGTCGGGCCTTGGTCGGGACTGACTCCGTGCGGGACTGACTCGGTGCGAGGACCGCCCTTGGACGGGGTTTGACGGAGGGCGTCAGCCGAGACGGCGGAGGCGGGCGGCGAAGAACGGCTCGACTCCGTGACGATCGGGCTCCGTCCGCAGGAAGCCGCGTGCGTCGAGGCACTCCAGCATCGACGGGGGAACGTCGTGCCGCGTGCGGACGGCGTCCTCGACGGCGAACCCGGGCGCTGACGCCAGAAACGCCTCGACAGGCCCGTCGTTCTCGTCGGGTTCGCTGGAGCACGTGCTGTAGACCAACAACCCGCCCGGCCGAATGGTTCCGGCAGCCACCTCGAGCATGCGGGCCTGGACGCGGGCGTACCCAGCCAGATCCTCCGGCTGCCGGCGCCAGCGTATGTCCGGATCGCGACGGATGGTGCCGAGACTCGAACACGGCGCGTCGACCAGGACGACATCGAACACCGCGCCGAACGGCAGGCCTGCCGTGGCGTCGGCACGGACCACACGGGTCCTCGCGCCCGCGCGCGCAAGTCCCGCAAGAAGCGCCCGCACACGCCGGGGCCGGAAATCCACCGCCACGACCAGCCCCGCGTCGCCGGCGGCGGCCGCGAGTTGGGTGGTCTTGCTTCCCGGTGCCGCGCACGTATCCAGCACGCGCGCTCCCGGAGGCGCCGCGGCGTAGGCGCCGACGAGCTGCGATCCCTCGTCTTGCGGCACGAACGAATCGGGCGGCAGCAGTCGCTGGACCTGCGGCAGCGCGGCCTCCACGACGAGGCCATCTGGCGCAAACCGCGTCGGGGTGGAGGCCACGCCCCCCTGCGCGAGACGGGCCGCCAGTTCCTCTCGCGTGAGCCGGAGGCGGCTGGCGCGGAGCGTTAGCGGCGGGGTGGTGTTGTTGAACCGCGCCCAGGCCGCAGTTCGTTCGAGACCCATCCGCCCGGCCCAGCGTTCGACGAGCCAGCGCGGATGCGACAGCGTGACGCTCATGTAGTCGATCCCCTCGTCCGGACGGGGGAGCGGGAGCGCGTGCCGCTGCCGCACGACGGTCCGCAGAATGGCGTTGACGGCCCCTGCGGCCGACCGCCTGCCGATCGCCTTCGCGAGATCGACGGCGTCGTCGACCGCCGCGGCCGCCGGTACGCGGTCGAGATGCAGCACTTGGTAGGCGGCCGCGCGGAGGACATCGAGCACGTCGGCATCGAATCGTTCGATCGGGCGGTGTCCCGCCCAGGCCAGCACATGATCGAGGGCCGCGCGATGCCGCAGGGTGCCGAGGACGATGTCGGTGGCCAGCGCGCGGTCGCGATCGTCGCGGAGACCGCGCCGTTCGCGCTCCAACGCGGTCGCCAGATCGATCGGCTGCGTGTGGATCAGCCGGAGGACCTGGTGCGCGGCACGACGGGCGGGGGCGATCACGGACGCCTTCGGCGGGGACCGGGGACCTGGGACCAGGGATCGGTTGAGGATGATCCCGGTCTGCAGACGAGTCGGGCCGCGGCCTGCGGCAGGGGCAGGAAGGACCGTGATCCCTGGGGAGAATTCAGGAGACAGGAGACAGGAGACAGAATGGGCGAACCCGCCTCATCGGCGGGCCTCCTTGTCGGCCCTCACGGGCCGGAAGTCTCGCTGATCACGAGGATCAGCGATGAGCGGCCCCGGAGCAGCTCTCATCGACCTTCCTCACTAGGGCTCACGGCCGAGCCTCAAACGCGGTCCCGACGCCCACCGGGTGGCCGGCGAGGTAGTCGCGGACGGCCATCGGACGACGTCCTTCGGGCTGAACGCGGAGGATGTCGAGCACGCCCCGCCCGGCCTGTACTGACAGCGCGTCCCGGGTGATGGCGACGATCGTGCCGGGCGCCGCATCCGGAGGTCGATCGGCGTCGCGGACGACCGACTGCACGAGGATCATCCGCCGGCCGCCGAGGACCGACGAGGCCATGGGCCATGGCTGCAGGCCCCGCACGCGGTTGTGAACGGCACCCGCGTCGAGCGACCAGTCGATCGCCCCTTCGTGCTTCTCCAGCCGCGCGGCATACGTCGCGAGCGTGTCGTCCTGGGGCACGAAGCGCGCAATGCCTGCAGCCATGCGGTCGAGGACCGAGACCAGCAGTCCCGCGCCGAGACGCGCGAGATCGGCCTCGACCTCCACGCTCGTGTCATCCGGCCCGATGGGGCGCGTGACCGTGTCGCACACCGGACCCGCATCGAGGGCCTGCACCACCTGCATGATGCTCACGCCGGTGATGGGTTCTCCGTTCATCACGGCCCGGTGCACCGGGGCGGCTCCGCGATAGCGGGGGAGCAGCGACGCATGAACGTTGACCAGGCCGCGCGGAGGCGTCGCGAGTACCGCGGCGGGCAGGATCTTGCCGTACGCGGCAACGACGCCGACGTCGCCGCGCCATGCGCGAAAGGCCTCCAGGAACGCCTCGTCCTTGAGACGGTCGGGCTGGAGCACGGGCGTGCCCGCCTCGATGGCCGCCTGTTTGACCGCGCTGTCCGTGACGCGCTGGCCCCGACCGCGCGGCCGGTCCGGCTGGGTGACCACGCCGACGACCTCGTGTGTCGAGCCGTAGAGGGCCTGGAGCGTCGGTACCGCGAACGCCGGGGTCCCGAAGAACACCACACGCAGGCGTGTCACAGCCTCACCACTTGCCCTGTTTCGCGAGCCGTTTGATGCGACGCACGATCAGCTCACGCTGGATGCCGCGGAGCCGATCGACGAACACGTGGCCGTCGAGATGGTCCATCTCGTGCTGGAAGGCGCGCGCCAGCAGTTCCGCCCCCTCGACGATCTGTTCCTTGCCGTCGAGGTCGATGCCCTTCACGACCGCACGTGCGGGACGCGCGACCGCAGCGTTGAAACCCGGCAGGCTCAGACAGCCCTCGTCCTCGATCTGCATCCCCTCGCGTTCGACGAACTCGGGGTTGATGAAGGTCATCAGCCGGCCCGACGTGCGGCCGACGGACAGATCGACGACGAACACCCGGAGCGGGACGCCGACCTGCGGCGCCGCCAGGCCGATACCGGGCGCCGCGTACATCGTTTCGACCATGTCGCGGACGAGATCGCCCAGATCGCCGGTGATTTCGGCGACGGTGTCCGCGGGGTTGTGCAACACGTTCTCGCCGAACTTCGTGATCCGTCGAATCATCGTCGGCCTGCCTCTCCGCCACGCACGCGCCGCCAGGCGGCCGCACGCGCCGCTGCGTGAGCGCCTGCGACATCGTCGATGTGATCGCCGCCGAACTTCTCGAGCGCGGCGTCAGCCAGGACGACGGCCACCATCGCTTCGCCCACGACGGCCGCCGCGGGGACGGCGCAGACGTCGCTGCGTTCGATGGCCGCGTCCGCCGGCGAGCGGGTCGCCAGGTCGATGGACGCGAGCGGCTTCATCAGCGTGGCGATGGGCTTCATATACCCGGTGACGCGAAGATCTTCGCCGTTCGTCGTGCCGCCCTCGAGTCCGCCGGCATGGTTGCTCGGACGGCGAAGGGGCGCGTGAGGATCGACCCGAGCCGCCCCGTCCGGAAGCGCGATCGGGTCATGCACGCGGGATCCGGCCAGCCGGGCGACGTCGGGTCCGAGTCCAATGCCCACGGCCTTGATGGCGGGGATCGACATCAGCGCCTGGGCCAGCCGGCCGTCGAGACGGCGGTCCCACTGCGCGTAACTGCCGAGACCCGGGGGCACGCCGGTCGCGACAACCTCGAAGGCCCCGCCGATCGTGTCACCAGCCTCCCTGGCCCGATCGATGGCCGCCACCATCGCGGCGCCGACGCCGGCGTCCGCGCATCGCGTCGGCGAGTCGGCCTGGATGGCCGCAATCCGGTCGAAGGGCACGTCGTGCGGCGACTCGAGCCCCACGCCGCCGATGTCGAACACGTGACTCGCGATGCGGATCGACAGCCGTGCCAGCATCTGCCGGGCAACGGCCCCCACGGCGACGCGGGCGGCCGTTTCGCGCGCACTCGCCCGCTCGAGAACGTTTCGCAGGTCGCTATGACCGTACTTCAGCGCCCCGGCGAGGTCGGCGTGACCGGGACGCGGCCGAGTGACGGGCTCGCGCCGCGCGCCGCCCACATCGGGCGGCGGGTCCGCCTCCGGGTGCATCGTCCAGGCCCAGTTCACCCAGTCCCGGTTGGGGATCAGCAGTGAAACCGGCGACCCCATCGTGACGCCGCGCCGGACACCGGAAAGAAGGACGGGCGCGTCCGACTCGATGGCCATCCGGCGTCCCCGGCCGTATCCGCCCTGACGTCTGCGCAGTTCGTGGGTCACGGCCTGCAGATCGAGAGGCAGGCCGGCGGGCAGCCCGTCGATGATCACGACCAGCGCCTGCCCGTGCGATTCGCCGGCTGTGAGAAATCGCAACATTCCGGCGCCATTGTATACGAACTATTTGCAACCCCCGGCGCGGACGGAGCGCGATTGCCCCGAGATTGGGCCACCAATCCGGCGCCGCGGCACCGGAGCCGATCTTGCACACCGTGGCGGGCTATGAGACCAGAACCCGCCGCGCGCGACCGGGGCGCTCCAGACCTGATCCTCAACCGGTTCTTTCCTCGCGGCGGGAACCTCGCCATCGACCTGGCCACGGCCGCGGACGTGGCGCTTCGGTACCGGCGCATCGATCCGGGAGACGCGGCCCGCCTGGCCGACTGCGCGGGCCGAGTCGTGTCGCTCAGGCATCCATCGCTGGCCCGGCTGGTGGACTTCGGCCCGAGCGGGCGGTTTGGCTGGATCGAGGCGTGGGAGGCCGGCCAGCGCCCGGACGGCGGGGTGCCCGACCCAGCGCCGTCGAAGGTCGCGCTGCTGCTCGCGGAGGCCGACGCCGCGGTCCGCGCGATCGGGTGCCGGCTCGACAGCCGCTCAGCCGAGGACCTGTGGGCGCTCGGCCGTCGCTGGGTAGTCGTGCCGTCGCCGGGCCGCATCGTGCGCGACGAACCTGCGGTTCCGCCTGAACCCTGCGGAGCCGGTTCCGCCGGGACCGGCGTCGCCGTAATCTGGCAGGCGCACGACGAGTACGAAGGGCTCGTCGACACGCTGGAGTCAGGACCGCCGGTCGGGCCCAGGTCGCTGGTGCTCTGGGCGCCGTTGGGCAGCGGGGTGACCACGCTGTTCGCGATGCTCGCGCTGGCAGCCCGACGCCGTGGATGGGTCCCGATGACGAGTCGGCTGCTGGACTCCGGATACGTCGGGGAGCCGAGCGCGACCGTGCTGGGGACGCTGCTGCGGTCGCGCCACGTGCTGGTGCTTCGGGACCTCCGCCGTCTGGGACCCGAGGCGTCCGCGCACGACGGCGGGGCACTGGCACGTTTCCTGAGTTCGCTCGACGCCCGGAGCGGCAGACCTCATCTTGTCCTGACGGCTGTATCAGAATGCCGGGACGCCGGGGCTTCGCTGGCACCTTGGCCGTCCGAACGACTGACCTCGCTGGTCCAAAACATCGGCGTGCCGCCCCCAGTCTTCGCACGCTGCCGCGACGAGGCCCTGGCGCGTTCGCACGGCTGGCCCGGCGCGTTCGTCCGCACGGTCATCGCGCTGACTGGCGGGGACGCAGCACTGGCCTACGAGGGCGGGGCGACGGGCCTCGCGATGGTGCGAGAGACGGCTGCTCTGCCTGAGACCTGCGGACTGGATCACGACCCGGCGCTCCAGCGCGCCCGCGGGCACATCAGATCCGCAATGCTCCTGGCCGGGCGTGGCCGTCACGCGGACGGCGTGCGGATGCTCCGAGGGGCGATCGGCGCGTTGGCCAGGCGTGGGGCCGAGCGCGACGCCGGCCGCGCGGCGCTCGAACTGGCTCGCGTCCTCTGGCGCCGAGGCGCGCTCGATCGGGCCCGCGACGCACTCGCTCGCGCCCACAAGCACGGCACGAAGTCGGGAGATACGCGAGGCATCGTCGCCGGACTCGTCCTGCAGGGCTGGGTCGAGATGCACGGCGATCGCCTGGCCGAGGCCGAGTCGATTCTGCTCACGGCGCGGACTGCGGCCGAGCATGCGGCCCACGACGATGCGCGGGCGGCAGCCGGTGTGTCGCTGGCCCTGTGCTACCGCTGGCAGGACCGGTGGGCGGAGGCTGCACGTGCGCTCAGCCTGATTCCGACGTCCGGCGAGTCCGATGGCCGTGCCGACGCCGTAGCGGAGAGGTCGGCCGCCCCTGTTGGCGTGGCGGCTCCTGAAGCCGGGGATCCGGTGACGCTTCCGGTCGGCTGTCCGTACATGCTGGCGGGTGCGTTGCGCGCGCTGGTCGCGTGCGGCAGCGGAGACCTCGGTGTGGCGGTCCGCGAACTGCGCCACGTGCGCGAGGGTGGGCCCGATGCAGCGATGACGGGCACCTCACCCGGGTGGTACGCGGCTGCCGTCTCGCTGCGGGTCCATGGCGCGCTCGGAGATTCGGGGGCCATCCGCCGTGCGGTGGCGCATGGCATCACCGCGGCCAGGGCCTCGCGCGAGCCACTGGGCGTACTGGAACTCCGCGTGGCGGAGGCCGAGGCCCTGCTGGATGCGGGCGACGCCAAGGCCCTCGCCGCCGCGTTGGTCCGCCTGCGGCGATGGCGCCGGCTTCGCATCCCGGCCCTGCACCAGCGCCGAATCGATCGGCTGGCTGGCGGGCGTGAGGCCCCGGTATGCGTCGAGCCGCCGGAGAGGCCCCCGCTTGCGCGCCCGGAGGCCTGGCGTGTGCTCGCGACCTGCGGGGACGCCGCCGACGAGCGCGAACTGGCCGAGCGGGTCTGCCAGTGCGTCCGGCGCACGCTTGGTGCGCATGCCGTCGGCGCGTTTGCCGCCGTGGAGTCAGCCCCCGAGGTCGTGGCCCGCGCGGGTGCGGCGGGAGCGGAACCGCGGACAGCGTTGCTGGGCCGGGTGCTCGCGTCTGGACTGCTGGTCGGGCCGGAGCGCACGGCCCTGGGCGTCGAGACGGCAGTGCCGCTCCGCTACGGTGGCCTCGTGATCGGAGCCGTTCACGTCCGGTGGACGGCGATCGCGCGTCCCGAAGCGGCATCGGTACGTGCGGCGCTGCATGCGGCGGCTCTCGTGCTCGGACCGGCGGTCCGCGCGTGGCTGGACGCGCGCGCCCCCGGCGCTGGCGACCGGAACGAGGACGGTCTGCTCGGGTGCAGCGTCGCGATGGAACGGGTTCGCGAGCAGGTGCGGCGAGCTGCCAGCGCCCCGTTTCCGGTGCTGGTCCACGGGGAAAGCGGCACAGGAAAGGAACTGGTTGCACGCATGCTGCACCGTACCGGTCCCCGACGTGGCCGCCGCTTCTGCGCCCTCAACTGCGCGGCGATCGGTGACGATCTGTTCGAGGCGGAGTTGTTCGGACACGCTCGCGGGGCCTTCACAGGGGCCGTCACCGACAGGGCGGGCCTGTTCGAAGAAGCCGACGGCGGCACGCTGTTCCTCGACGAGGTGGGGGAACTGTCGGCGCGTGCCCAGGCGAAGCTGCTTCGAGCTATCCAGGAGAACGAGGTTCGACGGATCGGGGAGAACGTGAACCGACGTGTCGACGTGCGAATCGTCGCGGCCACGAATCGCCGGTTGGAGGCGGATGTGGCGGACGGGCGTTTCCGTCAGGACCTGTTCTTCCGGCTGGATGTCGTGCGCATCTCGATCCCGCCGTTGCGGGAGCGTCCCGAGGACCTGCCGGATCTGGCGGCTCGCTTCTGGCGGGAGGCGACCACCCGCACGGGCAGCCAGGCCGTGCTCGCGCCCGCGACGCTCACGGCGCTGGCGCGGCATGCGTGGCCGGGCAACGCGCGGGAACTCCAGAACGTGCTCAGCGCTGTTGCCGTGCGCGCCCCGCGGCGCGGGCCGGTCGGGCCGGCGTGGCTGCCTCCGGCCGTGACGGGGCTGCCGCCTGACGACCCCGAGACGATCGGCACGCTGGCGGACGCCCGTCGCCAGTTCGACGAGCGATATGTACGTCATGCGCTGGCGCGTTGTGGCGGCCGGCGGGCGAAGGCAGCCGCGGCGCTGGGCCTGACGCGTCAGGGACTCGCCAAGCTCGTGGATCGGCTCGGCCTGGCGAGCGACTCCGTCAGCCAGTCCGGCTCGCGACAATCACTCCCGGAGTGATTGTTCGGGCGGCGGCGCCGCGTATTTCGGTCCCGTGGCGTCTTCACCGAGTCCTTCGCTGGAGAGCGAGCAGCGGGGCGTTGCGGGGATCGCGTTCGAGACCGCGCGCAATCGCTGCGCGCGCCTCTTCGATCCGCCCTGCCGCGAGTTCGGCCGTGGCGAGCTTTGCGAACAGTGCAGCCGGGGTGTTGGGAACAGACGCCGCCTGTCGCCACGCCCGGATGGCGCCATCCGCGTCCCCGGCCCGCTGGCTGGCGTCGCCGAGCCGTTCGAGCACCGACGCCCGGCGCGGTTCCGGTTCCGTCGCCACCGCGACCCACCGAGCGAGCGCGTCGGCCGCCGTGTCCCAGTGGCGCAAACGCTCGGCCGCGGTGGAGAGCCACAAGAGGGCGTCGAGATCGACCGGCAGCGTGCGCGCGGCCTGTCGCAGCACCTGCTCGGCGGCCGCCGTGTCGCCGCTCACGAGCAGTGCCCGTCCGTAGAGGCCCAGCGTGACGCTCGAGGCTCCTGGCTGGCGCGAAAGCGGCTCGAGTGCTTCGATGGCCTTCCGAAGGGCGACGCGGTCCCGTCGCGGTTCAGCCGTCTCGAGCCAGACACGGCCCAGGGCCTGGTAGATGCCGACATTGTCGGGATACTGCTCGGCCGCCCGGCCGAGCAGCGTGACGGCGATATCGGTCCGGCCTGCCTTGGCATGGGCCAGGCCGACGGCCACCTGCCGGTCCGCCCGGTTGGGCTCGAGCGCCGCAATGGCTTCGAGCTGGCTGATGGCCTCGCGGGGCCGGTTTGCCACTTGATACTGATACGCCAGTTCCTCTCTGGGCGCGACGAGACCCGGCGACAGCTCGACGGCCCGCTCGAATGCGGCGATGGCCTCGGCCGGCTGCCGGCGTGCGTGCAGGCACAGGCCGAGCACGTAGTGCGCCTCGGCGAACCGGTCGTCGATCTCGACGGCGCGCCGCAGGGGGACCAGCGCCCCATCCACGTCGCCAGCCCGGTACAGGGCCAACCCGAGCTTGTGCAGGATGCGCGAATTCCGGTCGTCGAGCGCCGCGCAGGCGCGGTAGCTCTCTGCGGCCCGGTCGTACCGCCCGAGCTCGTAGTTGAGGTCGCCGAGCAGTTCCGCGGGTCTCGTGGCCTGCGGATCGAGGCGCGCGGCGGTCCGCAGGTCGCGGAGCGCGGCGTCCCGTTCGCCGCGGCGGCGGTAGGCCTCGCCCCGCTTCAGGTAGGCGATCATCGCGTCGTCCTTCAGCGCGATCGCTCCGCTGTAGGCCTCGATGGCGAGGTAGGCCTGCCCAGCGGACATGGCCGCGTCCCCTTGCGCCATGAGCCGTTCGTACGCGCGGTCCCTGCCCGCGGTGGTCACCACCAGAATGGCGGCCACGGCGAGAGCCGCCAGCGCCAGCGCCGCAATCCACAGCCGGGTCATCCTACGGGCATGGTAACAGGAGTTGGAACTTTTGCCCCTTGTTCGTGTCTAAGGTCTGTAGAAGGCTGGGGTGCCGGGTGGTCCGTCCCGACGACCGGGACAGGAGGCCGGGTGGCCTGCTATAGTGCAGGGAGACGCAAGGGTGACCGAGGGAGCATCGGTGAAACAAGCACCCGCCCTGAACTGGCCGGATGTTGCCGACCAGGAGGCCTTGCTCATCAACCGCTGTGTGGCGGGTGACGAGGAGGCTTGCACGGCCCTCGTGGCCGAGCACCAACGGCTGGTCCTCCAACTGGCCTACCACCTCCTCGGCGATTACGAGGAGGCCCGGGACCTGTCGCAGGACGTCTTCCTGCAGGTCTTCCGCACGATCAGCCGGTTTCGCGGGCAGTCCGCGATGCGCACCTGGATCTACCGCATTGTGGTCAACCAGGCTCGCAACCGCCAGCGGTGGTGGCGCCGTCGCCACAAAGCGGATCAGGTGTCGCTGGATCAGCACATCCAGGACAACGGCGACCGCATTACCGCGGACACGGCTCTCGACCCCCATCGGATGCTGAACCAGAAGCGACTGGCGTCGCAGGTGTGGCAGGCGCTCGAAGGGCTGCCGTTCGAGCAGCGGACCGCCATCATCCTGCGCGAGATCGACGGGTTGAGCTACGACGAGATTGCCTTCTCGCTGGGGATTGCGATCGGGACGGTGAAATCGCGGCTGACCCGCGCGCGTGAAGCGCTTCGGGTCCGGTTGCGGGATGTGAGGGCGGCATGAGAGCGCTGGGGTGTTCCGCCGTGCGGCAGCGCCTGTCGGCGTTTCACGACGGCGAGTTGCCGGTGGACGAGCAGGTGCAGGTCGAGTGCCACTTGCGCGCCTGCCAGGCGTGCACGAACGAGGCGGCCGAGTTGGCCAGCCTGGGCGATGCCATCCGGGCTGCCGGGACGTTGCCGATCGGGGCGGACGAACTGGTGGCGTTCCAGGAAGCCGTCGTCAGCCGGCTTGAAGCGGAAGCGGAAGCGTCGGTGCCGGCGCAGGTCGGGCACTGGTTCGACGACATGCGCCTGGGCTTCGCGGCGCTCGGGTCGACGGCGGCGTCGTTCGTCTCGGTCATGCTGGTGGCCGGTATCTTCTACTTCGGTCCGCAGACCCAGCGTGCCGATTCGCTGGCCGGGGTCATGGAGACCATGAGCGCGGAGCCCATGTCGATGGAGGCGGGCCTGCAACTGCCGAGCGTGCCGTCGTCGGAGGCCATCACCTACGACGCCTTCGACGATGAGGATGCCGTGTTCGCGCTCGCCGCGGTGGTGACACGCAACGGTCGCGTCAAGAACCTCGAGAACCTCCTGGCGGAGCAGCAGTCGTCCGCCGACCAGGAGCGGATGCTGCGGCTGCTCGACCAGGTGTCGCGCGCGCGGCTGGAACCGGCCCGGATGGGCGGAGCTCCCGTGGCCGTCCGGACGGTCTGGCTGCTGGCACACACGACCGTCCGCGCCAAGCCGCCCAAGCAGAGTTCGGCGCCCAGGGCGTCGCTCCGCGTCGAACTGACCTGATCGGCTACGGCGCGCGGTCCGGCACCGCGACCCGCGCCGTCGCCACGTTGTTCATCACGTCCGCCGCCCGCACCACGAGTCCTCCCGCGCCATTCGCGGGCACCTTCACCGTGTAGCGCTCGACCTTCGTGTCGGCCATGCCGTCAGCGGGGTAGACCGTCACCCACGGTCCGGCATCCACCGAGTACTCCACCCGATCGATCGAAGAGAACGAGTCGCGCACGTCGAACTGGACGACGATGGCTTCGGCTTCTCGGGCCACGCGTCCGACGGTGACGGTCGGCGCGGAGTTGTCGACATCGAAGGCGGCGCTGTCGAGTTCACCGACGAGCCCCGTGCCGGGCGCGTTGGCGCTGTGATCCGAGGCGGCAATCTTGAGCACGTACGCCCCGTCGGGCACCGACGACGTGTCCCAGACGAGAATGGCCTCGGTCATCCCCGCGCGCAGCGGGTACCACGTCGTGCCATCGGCCCTGCGGTAGAAAGCCGAGTATTCCAGGCGATCGTCATTGCCGTCCTCGGCGCGCCAGAAGAAGGCCTGGAGACCTTTCTGATAGAGACGCCGGCTGAACGCGGGACCGGCCGACGGACCCGGCTGGACGGTGCCGAGGGGCATCGAAAAGACCGGGACGCGGGATTCCGACGGGACGTCGCCGAGTCCGGCGATTTCCGGTTCACCCGTTGGGTATGGCTTCTGGAACACGACCCCGGGCGGGTGGACGGTGATCGACGTGACGCGAGGCCGGACGTTCTGCTGCAGGTACGAGACGGCGAGCGAGGTCAGCACGGGCTGTGTCCCGGTTCCCGCCCCTGCGCGGAGCACGGTTTTCCACTGGAAGTAGCGCGCTGCGGGGCTCTTCGACGCCTCGCCCTCGGCGGCCGCGTACGGGCCGGCCCACTCGCTCCACATGTCGCCCGGTGTCGGCGTGTTTCCTGATCGCGTGAACACCTGCACTGAGCCCGCGCCCGGCTCGGCACGCCAAGTGACGGAGCCCCAGGCGGCGGTCATCCCGGCGTCCTTCACTTCCGAGATGTACGTGCCTTCGGATGCCGGTTCCGTCAGCATCGTGAAGATCTTCGCCGGGTTCGAGGTGGCGAGGACGCGCCGGGCGCCGGACCGGGCCATGGCCGTCACCTGCTTCACCGGGAGCTGCGTGACGAGCGTGGCCTGCCACGGCGAGCCAGCGAGACGATAGATCCTGCCGCCGTCGCCGGTGGCCACGATGACCGCGCCCCCGTCGTCGAGCTGCAGGTCGAAGGGCAGGTCCGTTGTCGACTCCCAGATGGCCTCCCAGCTGCCGTCCGGCGCGATCCGGTACACGGTGCCCTTCGGGGTGCCCGCTTCCGATGGCGCCTGTGCCGGCGCAGGCGCCCCGACGATCGTCGGGGCGTCGAGAACGGTGATGGCGGTGATCTCGGTGGACACGGCCGGCGTGGGCGCGGCGCGTGCCGGCTCAGGCATGGCCGCGGGGCCGGCGCCTGTTTCGGCTGCCTTGCCGTTGACGCCGGCGGCGTACACCGCGCCGTCCTTGCCGACGGCGAGTCCGCGCAGTTCGCGGTACGGCGTGTCGAGCACGACGAACCCGCGCCCGGCGTCGTCGACGCGCAGCACGCGCCCCGGCGAGTCCGTCGCGGCCAGCACGCGTCCGGATGTGTCGAGCGCCATCGACGTCACGTGCTTGGCCTGGGTGCGCGTCAGGACCTCCGATCGCCCCTCGCCATCGACGCGGTAGATGACGCCCTTCTCGCCGGTGCCCACAAGCAGGCGGCCGCGCCCGTCGAAGACCAGGGACCAGATGTACTTGTCGTCCGGATCGAAGAACACGACGGCCGATCCGTCGGGTGCGACTTTGTACACCTTGCCCTCGGGCGAGGTCGCGACGAACACGGATCCGTCCGGGCCGATGGCGAGCGCATGCACTTCGAGTTCGTCGGCATCGAACCACGCCGTCGCGCGCCCGCCGGCGTCGATGCGGAACACCCGGCCCTCGTTACCACTGCCGGCGTAGAGCGTGCCGTCGGGGGCGACAGCCAGCGCCCAGAGGAAGGGCTCGGTCGCCTCGTGCATCAGCGTCACGCGCGGGCCGAGCACCAGCCGGCCGTTCGCGTCGATGGACAGGCTGTCGGCTTCGCCGCGGGCGAAGTCCGCCAGGGTCGTGAACTTCCAGAAGCGGGGTGATGAGGCGTCGGCCGTGACCAATCCCGTCACGATCGCGCCGAGGAGCACGCACCCGATCAGACGGCGTCTCATTGCGATTCCTGCTTTCACCGGCGAGTTCACGGCCGCCGTCCGTTCTGCCGGATCTGGACCGGCAGCGTGCGCGCGCCGCTCACGGCGTGCGCCAGGGGGATGTCCCAGGAGCCGACGATCGCCGCCGTGGTCGGCTGGCCTCCGCCGCCGCTGCGATCGCCGCCGAGCACCGTCAGGACGGACGAAGGCAGGTGGGGCAGGGCTTCACCGTTGACCACGGCGCCCGCCCCCGGCGTGTGGAGCCGGACGTAGAGCACGTGATTGCGGCGCACGCGGCGCAACTGCGTCAGGAGCTGATCGACGGACGTCGGGGGCGCCGGGGGGCGGATGTCGCGCTGCTCCCACTGCGTGAGGCGCTGCGCATCCGCGACGAGCAGCGTCAGCGGGCCGGAGGCATCGGCCGGGATGTCGATGGGGACCGTCTGCACCAGGTCGTCGCCCCGCCACGTGCGCAGGAGGATCTTGAGCGGCACCTGGCGCCCGGGACGAACGTCGGCCGAATCGAGCCATGCGCGCTCGATGGTCGCCAGCGCGGGCCGCTCGGCGGTTTCGACGTCGACCTCGATCCGCTCCACCTGGATCGGTTCGATGTCGCTGGTCATCAGGGCCCCGAGCGGCACGGCGACCGTGCTCGCCGCCGCCGTCGCCGCCGAGTCGCCCGTGAGCACGTCCTGGTATGCAATCGTGCCCCGGCCGCGAATCGCGAGTCTCGCCCGGACGGTGTACGTGGCGGCGCCCATCTCCCGTTCGTACGACCCGAACGCGTTCAGGAGCGACGCGAACGCGAAGAGCGGCGTGAGCAGGGGATGCTCCGCCAGAGCCAGATCGATCTGCTGCGAGACGCCGCGCTCCGTTCGCAGCTTCACCGTCAGCGGGATGGTGACTGGCGCGTCGCCGAGGCGTCCTGCGATGCCGGTGACTCGATCCTGGACGATCGTCCCGATGATGTCGCCGGTCGAGGCAACCTTCGTCGAGGACATCAGGCTCGGCAGGATCGTGTGCACGTACGCACGGGTCATGGGCAGGCGCGACGTGCCGAGGTTGAAGAAGGCATGGCCGAACGCGTGGACGCGCGGGCCGTCGACGTGGGTTACCGTGCCCGTGGCGGCCACGCTGAGATCGCCGGTCACGAGTGCGACACCGACCGGATCGCCGGGACGCAGCTCCCCGACATCGGTGGGGCGTGGCGGGGCGACGGCGGCCTGGGGCACGGCGACGAAGCCGGCGGGCACGAGGGTCGTCGAAACCACATCGGCCAACGGGCCTTCGGACGAGCCGAACGACAGGGGCGTCGCAATCGGCCTGAGTTCGGCTGCCAGTCTCGCGTCGAACCCGTCCGGCGTGAGCCGCACGACGGACGTCCCAGGCGAGGCGAACGGCAACGGCGGCCGGATCGCGGACTGCACTGCCTCGAGAAACGCCATCGGCGCGGCGTCGACGGGAATCGGCGTCGGCCGTACGCCGGTGTTCCCGTCGGCCCGTGTCGCGTCGAGCATTTCGCCTATGGGGGTGATCCCGGCGATCGGCTCGGTGGGGAAGGACCCCAATGAATACGAGACGGCGCCGACGAGCCTGCCGTCGCGGAGCTGGATCGACACCCGGCCGTCCCAGACCGGCACACCGCCGAAGGTCTGGGTGTAGAGCACGTAGGTGAGGCCGCCGCCCGCGTTCGTCTCCTCGTAACGCAGGTCGCGCCCGGGGACCCAGTTGACCTCTGCGCCCGTGCGGCGCACCACGACGACATGCGCCACGGCCAGTCCGCGCGAAGCGATCGCCGCATCCACATTGGCTTTCAGCGGAATCTTCCTGCCGCCACGGAGGCCCTCGTCCGCGGTGATCACGATCGTGGAGTCGCAGTCGTGGATGCGCCCGGCGAGCGATTCCGGCGAGAAGCCGCCGAACACGACCGAATGGACGGC
>CAYZYG010000023.1:987-52981 GCA_964481395.1 uncultured Vicinamibacterales bacterium | reverse complement strand
GACCGGTTCCTGCCCGACAAGGCCATCGACCTGATCGACGAGGCTGGCGCCCGGGTGAAGCTTCGCGAGGCCGTGCTCGGCGAGGACGTCGGCGCACAACCGGTCGGCGTCGCGGCCGGGGGCGCCGCCGTGGCAGAGCGGGAGGCCAGCGTGCCCGTGCACTACCGGGGCCTGGGGGCGGGCGAGGCGCCGAGGCCGGAGGCGCGCGTGTCTGCCGTTGGCCGGCGGTTCCCGGTGGGCAAGCAGGAAATCGACGAAGTCGTCGCCAAGTGGACCGGCATTCCGATCGCGTCGGTCAACCAGGACGAGAGCGACAAGCTGCTGCGCATGGAGGACGAACTGCACCGGCGGGTGATCAGCCAGGACAAGGCGATCTCCGCGCTGTCGCGCGCCATCCGCCGCTCCCGCGCCGGCCTCAAGAGTCCGACCCGTCCCGTGGGCAGCTTCGTGTTCCTGGGGCCGACCGGGGTCGGCAAGACAGAACTGGCCCGCGCGCTCGCGGCGTTCCTCTTCGGCAGCGACCAGGCGCTCGTGCGCTTCGACATGTCGGAGTACATGGAGAAGCACTCCGTCTCGAAACTCATCGGATCGCCTCCTGGGTACGTGGGGCACGACGAAGGCGGCCAGCTCACCGAGCGGGTGAAGCGGAACCCGTACTGTGTCGTCCTGCTCGACGAGGTGGAGAAGGCGCACCCCGATCTGTTCAACATCCTGCTTCAGGTGTTCGAGGACGGGCACCTGACCGACGGGCTCGGGACCCGGGTCAACTTCAAGAACACGATCGTCATCATGACCTCGAACATCGGAGCCCGCTTCATCCAGAAGCGGGGCGCGATGGGGTTTCAGCCCGGGGATGCGCAGGAGATCAACCGCAGCATGTCGGAGCTGGTCCTGAGCGAGGTCCGGCGGACGTTCAATCCGGAGTTCATCAACCGGATCGACGAGATCATCGTGTTCGAGCCGCTGGCCGATGACGACCTGCGCCGCATCCTGCTGCTGCTGGTCGACCAGGTCAACGCCAACCTCGTGGACCGCCGCCTGACCATCCGGCTGACGCCGGAGGCGGCGGACTGGATCATCGCGTCGACGTGCAGAGACCGGTCGTACGGGGCCCGTCCGCTGCGGCGGGCGCTCCAGCGCTACGTCGAAGACCCGCTCGCGGAGGAGCTGATTCGCGGGCACCTGCGCGGGGGAGAGGTCGAGGTCTATCTCGACGGCGACGCGCTGCGCCATCGACCGGCCGGGTCGGACGGGCCCGGCCGACCGCTGGCCTGAGGCGTCCAAAACCTTGTAAACTGAGATGTTCGTCCAACTGCCGGCTTCGCCGGCCGGGGGAGCCCGGCCGTGCTGGCGCCGGCAGGGGGGGGCGGTTGGCCGGTCCGGCATGACACAGGCGGGAACAAAGGTGGGCCAGTGACGGGGCATAGGATTCAACGGGGAGTATGCGGGATGGTGATGGCCGCGGCGCTGGCCGCGCCCGCCTGGGCGCAGCCTCCGACGCCGCCGGCGGCTGCGGGGCAGACCCAGGCCGCGCCGCAGGTCCAGGCTCCCAGACTGCCGCCGCTGGACTCGCCGCCCCTCCTGCGGTACATCGAACTGCGGTTCCCGACCCAGGGCAACGTGTCGGTCATCGACCCGCAGACGTATCAGTACTACCTGAAGAGCCGGCCGAGCCGGTCGAGCGACGGCGTCTGGGTGCCGTACGACGAGCAGAGCGTTCTCGCCGACTTCAAGAACCTGTGGGGGACGAACTTCCTCGACAACCTCTGGGTCGAGGTGAAGGACGCCCCGTACGACAACGGGGTCATCGGCAAGCACGTCATCTTCAACCTCGAGGAGCGCCAGCGGGTCAAGATCGTCGATTACAGCGGCTCGACCAAAGTCGAGCAGTCGAAGATCGAAGAGAAGCTCCGCGAAGAAGGGGTGCAGATCCGGCTCGATTCGTTCATCGACCCGGCCCTCATCCGGCGCGTCGAGGGCATCGTCCGCGGCATGTTCGCCGAGAAGGGCTACGAGTTCGCCTCGGTGACGCACGACGTGCGCGAGATCGGCGGCGGCCCTAAACTGGTGCACCTGAGCTTCCTGATGGACGAGGGGCCGAAGGTCAAGATCCGGGACGTCGAATTCGTCGGCAACGAGGCCGTCGGCGACGGCAAGCTGAAGAGCCGGATGAAGACGAACAAGGAACAGTGGCTGTTCTCCTTCATCACCGGGCGAGGCACCTACCAGGCGGCGAAGTTCGAGGAAGACGCGGAAAAGGTCGTTGAATACTACCGCGACCGTGGCTACGTCGCCGCGCGCGTCGGGCAGCCCGAACTGCGCTACATCGAGGACTCCGCGGACGCCAAGACGCGGTACATGCAGCTCCGCATCCCGGTGAACGAGGGCGAGCGCTACCGCGTCGGCGAGTTCACCTTCGACGGCAACACCGTGGTGAAGTCCGAGGGCCTGCAGCAGCTCTTCAAGGTCAAGCCGGGGGAGTACTACAGCGAGAAGAAGATCCGCAAGGCGCTCGAGAAGGCCCGGGAAGTCTACGGCTCGCTCGGCTACTACGAGTTCACCGCCTATCCCGACCTCGCGCCGCGGGAAGCCGCGACCACGGATCCCGACGCACCGCCCCGGCCGGCGATGGGGCCGCCGACGGTCGACGTGACCATGCGGCTGCAGGAAGGCAAGCAGTACTTCGTCAACCGCATCACCTTCGCGGGCAACACCACGACCCGGGACAACGTCATCCGCCGGGAAATCCGCCTGGTCGAAGGCGGCGTCTTCAACACCGAGGCCCTCAAGTACAGCATCAAGCGCCTGAACCAGCTGGGCTACTTCAAGCAGCTCGAGGGCGGAAGCAAGGAGCTGTCCGTCGACAAGACGCCGGGGTCGGACAACGAGGTCGACATCAAGCTCACGCTCGAGGAGCAGAACCGCAACCAGCTCACCTTCGGCGCCGGCGTTTCGCAGTACGAGGGTTTCTTCGGCCAGTTGATGTTCCAGACGGCGAACTTCCTGGGACGCGGCGAGACGCTGACCCTCTCGCTGCAGCAGGGGTCCAGGGCCCGCAACTACCAGGTGGCCTTTTCCGAGCCGTTCCTGTTCGATCGGCCCATCACCGCCGGGATCGACGTGCACAGCACCCAGATCCGCTACCCGTACGCGTACACCCAGAAGGCGACCGGCGGCAGCCTGGTGGCGGGCTTCCAGGTGCAGTCCTTCGCACGGATGTTCGCGACGTACAGCTACGAGCGGATCACGGTGAGCGACCTGAACGAGGCCTTCCTGGGGCCACCCACGCTCACGCCCAATCAGCCCGAATACGCGATCCCCGGCTTCAATCAGGGCGAGACGGACACGACGACGGGCACGGGCAATCCGTACTACGACGACTACCTGCTGCTGGCCTACGGCGGCAAGCGAACCATCAGCAAGATCGTCCCGAGTTACGTCTACAACAGCATCGACAACCCGATCTTCCCGACGACCGGGCGCCGCTACACGGCCTCGCTCGACTTCGCGGGCCTCGGGGGAAACACGGCCTACTACAAGCCGCTGCTCGAGGGCGTCTGGCTCTTCAAGCAGGCGAACCGCCTGTCGTTCGGCGTGCGCGGGCAGTACCAGTTCATCGCGCCCTGGGGGGACACCACGACCCTCCCGATCTTCGAGCGTCTCTTCCTCGGCGGCGAGTACTCGGTCCGCGGGTTCGACATCCGCAGCATCGGGCCGCGAAACCCCGCCACCGGGGCGCTGCTGGGCGGCAACAAGAGCCTCCTGTTCAACGCCGAGTACCTCATCCAGATCGCGGGTCCCGTCCGCCTGGTGCTCTTCTACGACGCGGGGCAGGTCAAGGCCGAGGCACAGAAGATGACGCTGGACGGGTTCAAGACCTCGACGGGCGCGGAGGTCCGCTTCTTCATGCCGGTGCTCAACGTGCCGTTCCGGCTCATCTTCGCCTACAACGGGCAGCGGGACGGCGTGCTGAACAACCAGTACCAGCCGACCAAGGCGTTCGTGTTCCGATTCGCGGTAGGATCGACCTTCTGAGGACAGCCGAAGGGAGGGGCCGCCGCACGCCGGCCCTGCCCGGACGACGACGAGCGTGACGAGACGATGAGGTTACGAGGGATGAAAGCGTTCAACGCCGCAGCAACGATTGGTGGGGTGCTCCTGGCCAGCCTGGCGTTCGCCCAGAACCCGCCCGCCCAGCAGAATCCACCCGCCCAGCAGAACCCGCCAGCCGCACAGGCGGCCCCCGCCCAGCCCGCGCCGCTGCCGATGGTGTTCCCGGATGGCGTGAAATACGCCTTCATGAACATCCAGCGCGTCGCGACAGAGTCGGCCGAAGGGAAGGCGTCGAGCGCCAAGATCGAGGCCCTCAGGCAGAAGAAGGCCAACGAGCTCAACGAGCGGAACAAGCAGCTCGAGGCCGCCCAGGCCAAACTCCGGAGCAGCGTGCTCGACGAGAACGCACGGGCCCAGATCCAGAAGGACATCGACAAGCAGCAGGTCGACATCCAGCGGCTGACGCAGGACGCCCAGGCCGAGCTTCAGGACCTGCAGAACGAGCTGCAGATCGACTTCCAGCGCAAGCTCGCGCCGATCGTGGAACAGGTTGCGAAGGAGAAGAACCTGCACCTGCTCTTCAGCCAGGCCGATTCCGGACTGGTATGGGCGGATCCCGGGCTGGATCTCACGGCGGACATCATCCGCCGGTTCGACGCGGCCACGGCCGTGGCGCCGAAAAAGTAACGCACCGCGAGCCGGTGTCCCGTGTGCGACCTGCGTCCCGGAACGCCGGGACGCGGGCCCCTGTCTCGAAAGCGCGGAGTGCCGTGGACGCAAGCCTGCCGACCCCTGTCATCGATGTGGCGGATGCCCTCAGCCGGTTGAGCCACCAGTTTCCCAAGGCGCTCGTCGATGACGTGACCGGGTTCGAGCCCGGTAAACGGCTCAGCGCCATCAAGCAGGTTTCGGTCAACGAGGGCTACTTCCAGGGGCACTTCCCCTCGCTGCCCGTCATGCCGGGAGTCCTGCTGGTCGAGTCGCTTTCGCACGCCGCCGGCATCCTGCTCCTCCACGACGGCGAGGAGCTCGCCAACGCCCGCGTGCAGCTCCGGACCGTGCGGCAGACCAAGTTCCGGCGTCAGGTCGGGCCGGGGGACCGGCTCGTACTCGACGTGCGCATCGCCCGGCGGCGCGGGCCGATGGCGCTCGTCTACGGTACGGCGTCGGTCAACGGCGCGGTCGCCGCCGAGACGACGCTCCATCTGGCCGTGGTCGCCTCCGCGGCCGTGATCCATCCCACGGCCGTCGTCCATCCGGGCGCCGTCATTGGCGAGGGGACGACCGTCGGGGCTCACGCGACCATCGGACCGCACGTCCGTGTGGGGCGTAACTGCCGTGTGGGCGCGTCCTGCGTCATCGACGGCTGGACGGACATCGGAGACGACAACGTCCTCTATCCGATGGGATCCTTCGGCATGAGCCCGCAGGATTTGAAGTTCAAGGGCGAGGCCACCCGGCTGGTGATCGGTCGGGGCAACACCTTTCGCGAGTTCGTGACCATCCACCGGGGCACGAAGGGGGGCGGGGGGGTGACCCGAATCGGCGACCGGAACTACTTCATGGCCTACTCGCACGTGGCCCACGACTGCGAGGTCGGCAACGACGTGCTCTTCGCCCAGGCCGGTACCCTGGGCGGTCACGTCATCGTGGAAGACTGCGCGACCATCGGCGCGTACTCGGGCCTGCACCAGTTCTGCCGTGTCGGGCGGCATGCCTTCATCGGCGGCTACTCGGTGTGCACGAAGGACGTGCTCCCGTTCTCGAAGACGGTCGGCAACCGGGCCAGGATCTTCGGCCCGAACACCCTCGGTCTCGTCCGCCGCGGCTTCGCGACGGAGACGACGCGGAAGATCCGCCAGGCCTATCGGTACCTGCTGGTGTCGAAGCTCAATACCACCCGGGCACTGGAGCGGATCGAGCGGGACGCCGCCATTGACTGCCCTGAGGTCCGGGAACTCGTCACCTTCATCCGCAGTTCCAAACGCGGGGTCGTCCTCAAGCGGGGCGCGCGCCGCGGCGCCGACTCCTCGGCTGACGACTGAGGCCGGCATGCGCCTGGGCCTGATCGCCGGCAACGGCCGCTTTCCGTTCCTGGTGCTCGACGCCGCCCGGCGTCTCGGGCACGAGGTGACGATCGTTGCCATCAAGGAAGAGGCGGACGAGGCGTTGGCGGAGGCCGCCGGGCGGGAACCCGCATCGGCGTTGCACTGGGTTTCACTCGGGCAGCTCGGACGGGCCATCGAAATCATGCGCGAGGCCGGTGTGACGCAGGCGGTCATGGCTGGCCAGGTCAAACACGTCAAGCTCTTCTCCGGCATCATGCCGGACCGATTGCTGCTGTCCGTGCTGGTGAGACTGCGGGCCCGGAACACCGACGCCCTCATTGCCGCCGTCGCGGGTGTGCTGCGCGACCACGGCATCGAGCTGCTCGATTCGACGGCCTTCCTGGCGCCGCTGCTGGCAGGGGAGGGCGTGCTGACCGCGCGCGCGCCCGACGAGGCCGAGCGCGCCGACCTCGAGTTCGGCTACCGCATGGCGGACAGGATTGCCGGCCTCGACATCGGTCAGACGGTTGCGGTCAAGGAGGCGGCGGTCGTCGCCGTGGAGGCCATGGAAGGCACTGACGAAACCATCGCCCGGGCCGGACGGCTCGCCGGGCCAGGAACCCGGATCGTCAAGGTCGCGAAGCCGAACCAGGACATGCGGTTCGACGTGCCGGTCGTCGGCGTCGCGACGATCGTGGCCATGCAGGCCGCAGGAGCGACGGCCCTCTCTGTGGATGCCGGCCGCACGCTCTTCGTGGACGGCGGCGACGTCCTCGCCGCCGCGGACAGGGCGGGAATCGCCGTCGTCGGCCGCGCCGTCGATCAGGCGGGGAGCGTGCAGGAAGGACGGGAGGCATGACGGCCACGCTGCGTGCGGCGGTCGTGGGCGTCGGCCACCTCGGCCGGCACCACGCGCGGATCCTGTCCGGCCTGCCCGGCGTGACCCTGGCGGCCGTCGTCGACATCGACGGCGTGCGGGCGCACGAGATCGCGTCCGCCCATGGCGCGCGGGCGTTTACCCACGCGCGCGACGTGCTGGGGCAGGTCGATCTGGTGTCGATTGCCGCGCCGACCGAGGCCCATCGAGACCTCGCCGTGATGTTCCTGAAGGAGGGCGTGCCGGTCCTGGTTGAAAAACCGCTGGCCCGGTCCGTTCACGGGGCGGACGCCATCCTTGAAGCGGCCGCCGCCACCGGCGCCTGCTTGGCCGTCGGGCATACCGAGCGGTTCAACCCGGCCGTCATCGCCGCACGGCCCCTGATTGCGTCTCCCCGCTTCATCGAGGTGCATCGGCTCGGCACCTTTCCCGAGCGCAGCCTCGACATCGACGTCGTGTTCGATCTGATGATCCACGACCTCGACCTCGTGCTGTCGGTGGCCGACGGCGACATCGACGGGATCGAAGCCGTGGGCGTTCCCGTGCTGACGCCGCGCGTGGACATCGCGAACGCGCGGCTGCGGTTCAGTTCCGGATGTGTGGCCAACATCACGGCGAGCCGCATCAGCCGGGACCGCACGCGCAAGATCCGGTTCTTCCAGCGCGATGCGTACATTTCCGTCGACTGCGGGGCGCGCGAAGCCGAGATGTACCGGCTCGTGAGACGCGACGGCGCCAGGCCGGAGATCGAGGGCGGCCGAATTCCCGTCGTGGACGGCGAACCGCTGGCGCTCGAACTCCAGGATTTCGTCGAGAGCGTCCGAACCGGACGTGCGCCGCGCGTCGGGGGAGCGGACGGCCGCCGAGCCGTGCTGCTCGCTCAGCAGATCACGGCCAGGATGGCCGAAGGTCCCACTCCGTGAGCGACCCGCTCGGGCGGGACAAGACCCCCCAACGCATCAGCGGGATGTTCGATGCGATTGCTCCGCGGTACGACCTGCTCAACACCCTCCTGAGCCTGGGCATCGATCGCCGGTGGCGCCGGGCGGCCATCCGCGCCCTCGGCCTCTCGGCCGGCGAGACCGTCCTCGACCTCTGCACGGGCACGGCGGATCTCGCACTGGCCGCGGCCGCGGCCGTGCCCGGGGTGCGCCGGGTGGTCGGCCTCGACTTCTCCTGGCGGATGCTCGAGCGCGGCGCCGCCAAGGTGGCCGGACGGACGGAGGGCGGCCGCGTGCGCCTGATCCACGGGGATGCCACGCGGCTGCCGATTGCCAGCGGGTCGGTCCACGCGGCCATGGTGGCGTTCGGCATCCGGAACGTCGTCGGTCCGGACGAGACCTTCGAGGAAGTCCTCCGGTGCCTGGTGCCCGGCGGCCGCTTCGTGATCCTGGAGTTCGGGCAGCCGAGCGCACCGGTCATCCGGCCGCTCTATGCCTGGTACTTCCGACATGTGCTGCCTCGAGTCGGCCGCGCGCTGTCGGGCCACGGTTCGGCCTACACCTACCTGCCGGCGTCGGTCGGCGCGTTTCAAACGCCAGACGAACTGGTCTCGCGCCTGACGCGGGCGGGCTTCGCGGACGTTCGCGCAGACCGACTGACGCTCGGCATCGTCTACTTGTACAGCGCCCGCAAGTCAGCCCTGCCCTGATTTCGGCGCCTCGATGGGGCGGGAGCCCGTCCCTGAGGGCCGTTACCCGGATGCTATAATCAAGTAAAGTACTGATGTACTTCAATTTCGACGACCGCCATCCGGAGACGCCCGGGCTCGAACGGGCGATGTCATGGCGAGAGGGTCTGCTCCTCTCTGTCGCCGTGCACGTCCTGCTGGGGCTGGCGATCGTCTTCGTGCCGTCCCTGCTGCCCGCCCAGCGCCTGGAACTCACCGAGCTTGAACGACAGGCGGCCCTGGCGAGGGAACAGGAGCAGGAAGCGCGACGTTTTGTGTTCGTCCAGCCGCGGGCGGAGTTCGAAGCCCGGCAGCAGCCCCGCGCGCCTGAGCTGTCCGACCGGGATCGGTCCGTGCAGACGCCCGAACCTCGGCCGAATCCTGCCAACCCCCTGCCGTTTTCCCGCGGGAATACGCAGGACCGGGTGGACATCCCCGGGACCGAATCCCGGCCGATGCCTCCCGAGCCCCAGCCCCCACCAGAGCCGGCTGGCGGGGCCAGGGCCCAGGCGGACGGGACTGGCAGCGGGACCGACCGCGCGTCGGGTGACTCGTTGCTGCTGCGCGGGTTGCAGGGCCCGTCAAGCCGCGAGACCGGCGCAGGGGGGACGCCCGGAGAACGCCTGGGGGAAGCCCTTCGCAACGCCGGGCAGTACTACGCGCCCGAACAGGTCTTCAACAACCCCCAGGGCGGGGGCGAGTTCGGCTCGGCCATCCAGTTCGACACGAAGGGCGTGGAATTCGGGCCGTGGGTCCGCCGGTTCATCGCCCAGATCAAGCGCAACTGGTTCATCCCGTACGCGGCCATGTCCCTGCGCGGCCGGGTCGTCGTGACCTTCAACGTGTGGAAGGACGGCCGGATCACCGATCTGCAGGTCGTCGGTCCGTGTCCGGTGGACGCGTTCAACAACTCGTCGTTCAACGCGCTGGCCGCGTCCAATCCGACCCAGCCTCTCCCTCCCGAATACCCGGCCGAAAAGGCGTTCTTCACGGTGACGTTCTACTACAACGAGGCTCCTCCGGTCCGCTGATGGCCCTGCCCACGCGCACTCAGCAGATCGGGTGGTTCGTTCTGCTCACCTGCCTGACCGCGTTCGTGCTGCTGCGTCTGATGGGGGCGCTGTGAGCGAGCCGGTCCAGACCACGGGAGGGGTAGCCGTTGCCGTCCTCGGGCCCACGGCGTCGGGCAAGAGCGCCCTCGGGATTGCGCTCGCGGCGCGGCTCGACGGCGAGGTCGTCAACTGCGACTCCACGGCCGTCTACCGCGGCTTCGACATCGGGACGGACAAGGTCCCCGTCGCCGAACGGCGTGGCATCCCGCACCACCTGATCGACATCGTCGAGCCCGACCGTGAGTACACGGCCGCGGACTTCGCGCGCGATGCCGGGGAAGCCGTCGAGGCGATCCGGCGCCGTGGGCGCCTGCCCGTCATCGTCGGGGGGACGGGCTTCTACTTCCGCGCGCTCACCAGGGGGCTGTTCCCCGGACCGGGAAAGCACGCAGGCCTCCGCCGCCGCCTCGACGCGCTGGCGGCTCGCTACGGAACCGAGCGGCTCCATCGCCTGCTCGCGCGCATCGACCCGCCGTCTGGTCTCCGAATTCACCAGCACGATCGCATCCGTATCGTCCGGGCGCTGGAAGTGTACTACCAGACCGGCCGGACGCTGACCGAGCACTTCGGGGCGACAGCGGCGCCGCTCGCCGGCTGGGCGGTCGCCGCGATTGCCCTGCGCCCGGCGTGGCCGGAAGTGGTGGCGCGGATCGCGGCGCGCGTAAGTCGGCAATTCGAGCGGGGTATCGTCGACGAAGCGCGTTCGCTGCTGGCGGCGGGCGTGCCAGAGACGGCCAGACCCTTCACCGGGTACGTGTACCGGCACGTCCTCGACGTCGTCACCGGGCGTGCCTGCGAAGCCGATGCCCGCGCGGCCATCGTTCGGGACAACCGGCGGTACGCCCGGCGCCAGTTGATCTGGTTCCGCAAAGAGCCTAATCTAGTGTGGATTGACTCGTTCGGTGAGCGTGACGAGGCGGTGGCCGCGGTTCTGGCTGTCGTGCGCGAACGCTTGCCTCAGTGGCGCGGTCCGCTGCTCTGAAGGAGGGGCATACGTATGCCGCAGGTTGAATCCCGGTCGACCTCGCCGAACATCCAAGATGCCTTTCTCAACCTGTCGCGCCGCGAACGTCTGACCGTCCGCGTGCGCCTGGTCGACGGGACGGAGTTCGAGGCCCGCATCAAGAACTTCGACCGGTTTGCGGTCATCGTGGAGCAGGATGGGGCCGACCACCTGATCTTCAAGCACGCGATCGCCACGATCCGCGTACCTCGTGCCCTGACGAACTACTTTTCCGCGCACTGACGTCCGACGCGCGTGCCGATGATGCCTCCACCGGATTCGCGCGTCTTCGGCCGCGTCATCATCCTGCTGCTCGACAGTCTGGGCGTCGGCGCGTTGCCCGATGCGGCGGCCTACGGGGACGAGGGCAGCAACACCCTGGGCAATCTCGCTGCCGCGGCTCCGCTCTCGATCCCGACCCTGAACGCGCTCGGCCTGTCCCGCGTGCTGCCGTTGACCAACCTCACGCCACCTCCGGCTCCGGCCGCGGCCTTCGGCCGGCTGGCGGAGGTGTCTCCCGGCAAGGACTCCGTCACCGGACATTGGGAACTCATGGGCGTCGTCCTCGATCGCGCGTTTCCCACGTTTCCCGACGGGTTTCCGCCCGAGTCGATCCGGGAGTTCGAGCGCCGCATCGGACGGAGGGTGATCGGGAACGTTGTCGCGTCGGGAACGGAGATCATCCAGCGACTGGGCGTCGAGCACGTCAACACCGGCCGGCCAATCGTGTATACGTCGGCCGACAGCGTCTTCCAGATCGCGGCCCACGAAGACGTGATTCCGGTTGCCGAGCTGTACCGTCTCTGCGAGATTGCCTTCGACCTGTATGCGAAGGGGATGGGCGTCGCCCGTGTGATCGCGAGGCCGTTCGTCGGAGAGGCGGGGACGTTCGTCAGGGACGCCGCGCGCCGGCACGACTACGCGCTCCCGCCGCCCTCGGAGACGCTGCTGGACCGGCTCACCGCGGCGGGCATTCCGGTCGTGTCCATCGGCAAGATCAGGGACCTGTTCGCCGGGCGGGGCATTTCTCGCGCCGTCCCGACGGGTTCGGATGCCGAAGGTCTGGACGCCGTGGAACGCGAACTGATGGCGACGACCGACGGACTCGTCTTCGCGAACCTGGTCGATTTCGACGCGAAGTTTGGGCACCGCAACGACGTCGAGGGGTTTGCCGAGAATCTGGCGCGGTTCGACGAGCGGCTCGGTCGTCTTCTCCCGAGTCTGCGCCCGGACGACCTGCTTATCATCACCGCCGACCACGGGAACGACCCCACCACGCCCAGCACGGACCACTCGAGAGAGTACGTGCCTGTGATCCTGTTCGGGCCGCGTGTCAGGGCCGGCGTGGATCTGGGAACGCGGACCTCGTTTGCCGATCTCGGTCAGACCCTGGCGGAGATCTTCGGTGTCGGGCCGCTTCGCCACGGCCGGAGCTTCCTGCCGGCCATTCGGGCGATTACGGATGTGTGACTTCGACGGTGTAGGTGACGGCCTCGGTGATGCCGCGTGAATCGTAGACGCGGACACACAGGTTGGCGGCGGCCGAGAGGGTTGCGCTGATGGGCACGCCGACGATGGCATTGTCGTTGGCCATGACGAGGGTGCAGGCCGTGCCGGTCCAGGTACCCATCGCCAGGCCGATGACGGGTGTGTTGTCCGTCCCGAGGGCCGTGTAGACGGCACTGATCGTCCCCGAGCCCAGGGCGGTAAAGAGGAGGGTCGTGGCGCCATTGGGCGTCAGCGTTCCCGCGAAGGTCTCGGTCGTCGGCTCGGTGGGGGCGAGCGGAATCTCGTCGGTGTTCGTGTCGCAGCCGGAGAGCGGCAGCGACAGCGCGGCGAGCAGCAACAGCA
The DNA here is from genome assembly GCA_964481395.1 of uncultured Vicinamibacterales bacterium. Classification (GTDB taxonomy): domain Bacteria; phylum Acidobacteriota; class Vicinamibacteria; order Vicinamibacterales; family JAKQTR01; genus JBFMFH01. The sequence continues at coordinate 40,368 of CAYZYG010000023.1, read as the reverse complement.
CCGCAATGGGCGACAGTCTCACGAACAACTCCTGGGCTCAGGCTTCCAAACCTTCATTCTACCGCACCTGCGGCCGCGGGCCGCGCCGATTTGATCGGTTTCATCGGCGCCGCCCGGGGCTGGTGCCGCCCACTCCGGCGGACCGCACGCCCCGCACAACTTCCGGAGTCGGGTTTCCCGGTGGCGGCACGACCCGGCGCTGTCTGTTTGGACGCAGGTGGTCCCGCGGCGGCCGTCAGCCTCTGTCGCTTGCGCCTGACGGCAGGTCCTCCATGCTATAATCTTCGGTCTGTACTCTCGGGAAGTTACCGCACATGAGTGACTTGCTCCTCGACGTCAGTCGCCTGCGCGAGGCGCACGACCACATCGAGCGGTCCTGGGATGCCAGTCTGGTCCCGGCGGACCCCGCCGTGTTTCACCTGACGGGACCCGTCGCGCTTGCGTTCGACGTGCACAAGGACCGCCGGCAGTTCAGGCTGGTCGGGCGCGTGCGCGGAACGCTGGGCCTGTCCTGCAGCCGGTGTCTCGAGGCGTTCACGGTGGGGGTCGACGAGCCGTTCGACGTGCTTTGTCTCCCCGCGTCGGAGAACGCCGGTGAGGGCGAGCGGGAGATCGAAGACGACGATTTGGCCACGGCGTACTACCGGGACCAGACGATCGATCTCGGGCAGTTGGCCGTGGAGCAGTTCTACCTGGCGGTGCCGATGAAGCCCCTGTGCCGGGAAGACTGCCGCGGGCTGTGCCCGGAGTGCGGAACGAACCTGAATCGCGAGGCGTGCAGCTGCACGCACGCCTGGGTGGACCCCCGGCTGGCGGGTCTCCGTGATCTGACGAAGAAGGACTGAACATGCCGAATCCAAAACGCCGACACTCGAAGAGCCGGACGGCCAAGCGCCGCACGCACGACGCGCTGAGGCCCGTGCCGATGGGCGAGTGCCCGCAGTGCCATGAGTTGAAGGCTCCCCACCAGATCTGCCCCCACTGTGGCTATTACCGGGGCCGGCAGGTCCGTGCGGTCGACGAGGAGTAGCCCGACGGACGGGGCCCGCCGGGCTCCGGCGGGACGATGATGCGCGTCGCCGTCGATGCGATGGGCGGAGACCACGCCCCGCAGGTGGTGGTCGAGGGCGCCCTGGGCGCGGCGCGCCAGGCGGGCGTGAGTATCGCCCTGGTCGGCGCACCCGAGGCCGTGCGGGCCGAACTCGAGCGGTTCCCGGACGCGGCGGGTCTCGACATCACGGTGGTACCTGCAGCCGAGGTGGTCGCGCCGGGTGAGGCGCCGGCCCGCTCGCTGCGCCGAAAGCCGGATTCGTCCATTCGCGTGGCGGCGGAACTCGTGGCCAGCGGCGGTGCGGGAGCGTTGTTCAGCGCCGGGAACACCGGAGCGACCGTCCTGGCCGCGCGCTCGGCCCTCGGCCTGCTGAAAGGCGCGGAACGCCCCGCGCTGGCGACTCCCATTCCCACGATGCAGGGGACGGCCGTGCTGCTCGACGTCGGCGCCAACGCCGACTGCCGGCCTGGGCACCTCGTCACCTTCGCGGTCATGGGATCCGTGTACGCCCGCGTCGGTCTCGGGCACGAGCGCCCGCGCGTCGGCCTGCTGTCGATCGGCGAGGAGGACAGCAAGGGGAACGAGTTGACGCGGGACGCTCACCGGCGCCTGCGGGCGTCAGGGCTGCCGTTCGTCGGCAACCTCGAGGCGCGCGACATCTACCGGGGGGATGCGGACGTCGTGGTCTGCGACGGCTTCACGGGCAACATCGTCCTGAAGGTGAGCGAGAGCCTGGTGGAGATGGCGGAGGTGCTCGTGCGGGCGGCGCTCGGCGAAGGCGCCGAGGGGGCCAGCGCGTTCGAGCGGTTCCGGCGTCGGATGGACTACTCGGAATACGGGGGAGCCCTGCTCCTCGGCATCGCGGGGCCGTGCGTCGTCGGTCACGGCCGCTCGTCGGCGAAGGCCGTCACCAGCGCGATCCTGCTGGCGTCGCGCGCGGGCCTCGACGGCCTGGTGACGCGTCTCGATCGGCAACTGACCGAGTTCGAGGGAAGCGAATCGTGATTGCGTTCATCTTTCCAGGGCAGGGATCGCAGAAGGTCGGAATGGGACGGGCGCTGGCGGCGGGCTTTCCCGAGGCGGCCCGTGCGATGCGGGAGGCGGGCGAGGCGCTCGGCGAGGATCTCGCGGGACTCTGCTTCGACGGTCCCGAAGAACGCCTCGTGCTGACCGAGAACACGCAACCGGCCATTCTCGCCGTCTCCGTGGCGGCGTACCGCGTCCTCGAGTCGCGAGGGCTGCGGCCTGACTTCGTGGCCGGCCACAGCCTCGGGGAGTACTCGGCGCACGTGGCGGCGGGGACGCTGTCGTTTGCCGACGCCGTGCGGATCGTCCGGAAGCGCGGCCGTTACATGCAGGAAGCGGTGCCCGTCGGGGAAGGGGCCATGGCGGCGATCCTCGGGCTGGACGACGCGCGGGTCGCCCAGGCGTGCGCGGAAGCGGCCGAGGGCGACGTCGTCAGCCCGGCGAACCTCAATGCGCCGGGACAGATTGTCATCGCCGGGCGGGCGCCCGCCGTGGCGCGCGCGATCGAGCGCGCCCGGGCCCTTGGGGCCAAACGCGCGATTCCCCTGCCGGTGAGCGCGCCGTTCCACTGCGCGCTGATGCGGCCGGCCGAGGCCCGACTCGAACCGGACCTGCGGGCGGTCGAGGTCCGGGACCCGCGGGTGCCGGTCGTGGTCAACGTCGATGGGAGCGTGGTCCGCGACGGATCGGCGGCGATCGACGCCCTCGTGCGCCAGGTGTCGTCACCGGTTCGCTGGGAAGATGTCTGCCGCCGGCTTGCATCGGAGGGCGTCCGTAAGTATGTTGAAGTGGGTCCTGGGACAGTGCTGTCCGGTCTCGGCCGCAAGATCCTGAAGGACGCCACGTTTGTCAACATCGACGAGCCCGGGGACCTCGACGCGGTCGCTGCCCTGCTCGCGTGACGATTCGCCCATGTTCGATCTGACAGGCAAGGTGGCCATTGTGACGGGGGCCGGCCGTGGCATCGGCGAGGCGATCAGCCTGGCCCTGGCGCAGTGCGGCGCCGTGGTGGTGCCCACCGACACGACAGGGTGGGGGGCCTGCCCGACCGGCATCGCCATCACCGACGCCGGCGGCGTCGGCGAGGCGGCGGTGATGGACGTCACGGATCCGGCCGGTATCGAGACGACCGTGTCGGCCGTGCTGGCGCGCCACGGCCGCATCGACATCCTGGTGAACAACGCGGGCATCGCCCGCGACCAGCTGCTGATGCGCATGAAGCGCGAAGACTGGGACAAGGTGCTCGAAGTGAACCTGACGGGCGCCTTCAACTGCACCCAGGCCGTGCTCCGGACCATGATGAAGCAGCGGGCCGGGCGCATCATCAGTATCAGCAGCGTCGTCGGCCAGATGGGCAACGCCGGGCAGACGAACTACGGCGCGTCGAAGGCCGCGCTCATCGGCTTCAGCAAGTCGCTCGCCCGCGAAGTGGCATCCCGGCACATCACGGTGAACGTCGTGGCGCCCGGGCTGATCGATACGGAGATGACCCGGGCGTTGCCCGACGACGTCAGGTCCGAGTGGCTCTCGAAGGTCCCGCTCGGGCGCTTTGGCAGTGCCAACGACGTGGCGTCGGCCGTGTGCTTCCTGGCCTCGGACGAGGCCGCGTATGTGACCGGACAGGTTCTCGCCGTGAATGGCGGGATGTACACGTAGGAGGATGAATGGCTGCGGTTGCTGACAAGGTCAAGAGCATCATCGTGGAGCAGCTCGGCGTCGACGAGGAAGAGGTCACGGCGGATGCGTCGTTCGTCGAGGATCTCGGGGCCGACTCGCTCGACACGGTCGAGCTGGTGATGGCGTTCGAGGAGGAGTTCGGGATCGAGATCCCGGACGAGGACGCTGAGAAGATCACCCGCGTCAAGGAAGCCATCGAGTACATCGAGGCGCACTCCAAGAAGAAGTAGCTGCTCCCTGGGCGCGCCCGCCGTGGTCCGGCCCCGGTCCGGCGCGCACCGGATATCGCTCTCGGAGGTCGCGTGGATAGACGTGTTGCCGTCACCGGCATCGGCCTGGTGTCGCCCCTCGGCATCGGCACCGAGGTCACCTGGCAGGGGTTGTGCGGCGGGAAGAGCGGCATCGCGGCGATCACCCGGTTCGACGCGTCGGCGTTCGCCGTCCGCATCGCCGCCGAGGTGAAGGGGTTCGACCCGCTGCAGTTCGTCGACAAGAAGGACGTCAAGAAACTGGACGTCTTCATTCAGTACGCCATCGCCGCCTCGCAGTTTGCCGTGGACGACGCGCGGCTGGCGATCGGACCCCACAATGCCACGCGCGTCGGCGTGTTCATCGCGTCCGGCATCGGCGGGTTCTCCACCATCGAGCGGGAGCACTCGGCCCTGCTCGAAGGGGGGCCGCGCCGGATTTCGCCGTTCTTCATTCCGGCAGCCATCATCAACCTCGCCGCGGGGCAGGTCTCGATTCGCTTCGGAGCGAAGGGGCCGAACCTCGCGACGTGCACGGCGTGTTCGGCATCGGCGCACGCCGTGGGCGAGGCCTACGAGATCATCCGCCGTGGTGCGGCCGACGTGATGATCGCCGGCGGGTCGGAGGCGGCCATCACTCCCATGGGCATCGGTGGCTTCGCGGCCATGCGCGCGCTCTCGACCCGCAACGACGAGCCGGAACGCTCGTCCCGCCCGTTCGACAAGGAACGCGACGGGTTCGTGGTCGGTGAGGGCGCGGGGATCCTGGTTCTCGAGGAACTCTCCCAGGCCGTCGCGCGCGGCGCCCGGGTGTACGCGGAGGTGGTCGGCTACGGGATGACGGCCGACGCGTTCCACATCACCGCCCCCTCCGAGGACGGGGACGGGGCCATCCGCGTCATGGACATGGCCCTCAAGGCGGCGGGCATCACGCCGGCTGACGTGCAGTACGTCAACGCGCACGGCACGTCCACCCCGTTCAACGACAAGCTGGAGTCCCTGGCGATCCGCACGCTGTTCGGCGAGCATGCCGGGCGCGTGGCCGTGTCGTCGACGAAGTCGATGACCGGGCACCTGCTCGGGGCCGCCGGCGGGATGGAAGCCGGTATCACGGCGCTCGCCGTCCACCACCAGGTCATGCCCCCCACCATCAACCAGGACGTCCCGGACCCCGAGTGCGATCTCGACTACGTGCCGTGGACGGCCCGGCCGGGCGAGATCCGCTACGCCCTCTCGAACTCCTTCGGATTCGGCGGCACCAACGCGGCGCTTCTGCTGCGCCGGTTCGACGCCTGACGGAGACAGGACGGCCATGAAGATCGCGGTCTGCATCAAGCAGGTCCCCACCCGCGACTGGCAGCCCCGGGTCGATGAGACGAAGACCTGGGTGCGGGACCAGGACGCGGGATTCGAGCTGAACGAACCCGACGCCTACGCCCTCGAAGAGGGCCTGCGGCTCAAGGAGAAGCACGGCGGGGAGGTCGTGGTCTGCTCGGCGGGCCCGGCCCGGGTGACCCAGGCGCTGCGAGAAGCGCTGGCCCGCGGAGCCGACCGCGCCCTGCACGTCCAGGGCGACGACCTCGTCACGGCGGGTCCCGACCGGGTCGCGGCGGCGCTGGCGGCGGCCATGAAGGACGAGCAGTTCGACCTCATCCTGACCGGCCTCCAGTCCGACGACCAGGGGTTCGCGCAGACGGGGCCCATCCTTGCCGAGCGCTTGGGCATCCCGTCAGCGACGATCATCATGGAGGTCGACGTGCGGGACGGCGGGCTTCGCGTCAAGCGGGAACTCGAAGGCGGATGGTTCCAGTGGGTGTCCCTGCCGCTGCCCGCGCTGCTGACCATCCAGAGCGGCATCAATCAGCTGCGCTACGCGACGCTCAAGGGCATCATGGCGGCCAAGAAGAAGGAAATACGCGCCGTCCCCGCCGACGCGGGCCTCTCGCGGCAGCGGATCGTGAACCTCTACGTGCCTGAGAAGCAGAAGGTCACGGAGATGATTGGGGGGTCGCCGGCTGAGGCGGCCAGAGAGCTCGTGCGCAAGCTGCGCGACGAGGCGCGGGTGATCTGATGATTCTCGTCATCGCGGAACATCTTGCCGGAACCGTCAACCGCGCGAGCTGGGAAGCCGTCGTCGCGGCGCAGCAGGCTGGCCTCGGTCCCGTGAATGTCGCCGTTCTCGGCGGCGACGCTGCCGTTCCGGCGGGAGACCTGGCCGGTGCGTCGGTCGCCGAGGTGCTGGCGGTGTCGGCGCCGGCGCTGGCCGACTACACCCTCGACGGGTACGTCTCGGCAATCGCCCGCCTCGTGGCCGCCGAGCAGCCGGACTACGTGTTTCTCGCCCACACGTACCAGGCCCGGGACTTCGCTCCGGTTCTGGCGGCCCGGCTCGATGCCACGCTCGTCACGGACTGTGTGGGGACGAAGCTGGCCGAGGGCCGCCTGCAGTTCGTCCGGCCCGTGTTCCAGGGGCGCCTCTACGCCGACGTGGCGACCGACGGCCTGACGCTGGCCACGTTCCAGATCGGCGCGATGCGCGCCGACCGCCTGGTGCGAGGCGAAGCTGCGGCCCCGGTCCGGCCGGTTGACGCGCCGGTGCTGACGGTCCGCCAGCAGCCGGAGGCGCCCTTTCGCGAGGCGAAACAGGCGGTCGACCTGAGCCAGGCCGAGCGGATCGTGGCCGTCGGGCGTGGCATCAAGGACCAGGAGAAGATCGACCTGGCGAAGCAGCTGGCCGACGCGCTGGGCGCGGAGATCGGCGCCTCGAGGCCCATCTGCGACGCCGGATGGCTGCCGATGGACCGCCAGATCGGCAGCTCGGGGCAGACCGTGGCGCCCAAGCTCTACGTGGCGCTCGGCGTGTCGGGCGCGATCCAGCACCTGGTTGGCATGAAGGGCGCCCGCACGATCGTGGCGATCAACAAGGATCCCGAGGCTCCCATCTTCGAGGTCGCCGACTTCGGCATCGTGGCCGACCTCTTCGACGTCGTGCCCGAACTCGTCAAGGAGCTCCGGGGCTAGTGCATCCGGCGGAGACGTGGAGCTTCCGGCTCGTGGTGGCCGCCTTCGGGACGGCCTTCGCGTGGCAGGTGGCGATGCGCGCCCGCCTCTTCCTCAAGGCCAAGGGCTCGCTCCGCCTCCGCGACGACGAAACCGGCGTGCGGCTGCTGCGGGTCCTCACGGACGTGGTCTTTCAGTCGAAGACCATCCGGGAGAAGCCGCTCGTGGGCCTCGCCCACACGGCGGTGTTCTGGGGTTTTGTGGCCTTCGCGGTCTACACCGCCGTCCAGTTCCTGCACGGGCTCGGCATTGCCGACCTGACCGGCGAGCGCTGGTTCGCCACCTACGGGATGGTTCTGGTGCCGTTCGCGGTGGCGTGTCTCGCCGGCATCACCGGGCTGGCCGCCCGGCGGCTGTTCGTCCGGCCCCGCGCGCTCGGCGCACACCTCTCCGTCGAGTCGATCGTGATCGCGCTGTTCATCATCACGCTGATGGTGACGTTCCTGCTCGAGTTCCGGCTGACCGGAACGGCGGCCCGTGTGAACTGGTGGGTGCACGCGCTCGTCATCCTGGCGTTCCTGGTCGTGATCCCGGATTCGAAGCACTTTCACCTCGTGGTGTCGCCGCTGACCGTGTACCTCAAGTCCCCGGTGCTCGGCGACGTCCCGAATCTCGATTTCGGCCAGGAGGAGGTGGGGTTCGAGACGCTCGGCGACCTCGAGCCCAAGCAGGTGCTCGATGCGTTCACCTGCGTGGAGTGCGGCCGGTGCATGGAGAACTGCCCGGCGAACGCTACAGGAAAGCTCCTCAATCCCAAGGCTCTCGTCCTGGCGAATGAAGCGGCCCTGCTGGCGGGCCGGTCCGACGCGAAGCTGGCCGATCTGTACGACCCAAACGTGCTGTGGCAGTGCACGACGTGCGGCGCCTGCGAGAACCAGTGCCCGGTGGGCATCGAGCACCTGCCGCTCATCATCGGCGCGCGTCGCGGTCTGGTCTCAAATGGCGAGGCGCCCGGCGCGCTCGGGGCCGTCTACAACCACCTGGAGCGGCGGGGGAACATCTGGGGGCTCGGCGCGGACCAGCGGCAGAAGTTCGTCCAGTCGGCGGGACTCGAGGTCTTTGACCCGGCGCGGCACGACTACCTCGTGTGGCTCGGGTGTGCGGGCGCCTTCGAAGCGGACTTCCAGAAGAGCCTGCGGTCGCTGTTCGCCATCCTTCGTGCGAACAGCGTCACCTTCGGAGTCCTGGCGAAGGAACGGTGCACGGGCGACGTCGCGAAGCGGACGGGAAACGAGTACCAGTTCCAGGAACTGGCGACGGCCAACATCGAGGACTTCCGAGCGGCGGGCGTCACGCGCATCGTAACCGGGTGCCCCCACTGCCTGCGGACGATCGGTGTGGACTACCGTGCATTCGGTTTCCAGGCCGAGGTCGTCCACGCCTCGGTGCTGGTGGCGGACCTGCTGCGGGACGTGCGGCTGCCGGTGACCGAGACGGTGACGTTCCACGACCCGTGTTACCTGGGTCGGTACGCGGGAGTCGAGGACGAGCCTCGGGCGCTCATCGCCAACGCGGGCGCCGCCCTGGTCGAGCCGGTGCGATCCGGCGACAACCCCTTCTGCTGCGGCGCGGGCGGCGGGCTCCTGTTCGAGGAGCGGGAGGAGGGCAAGCGCATCAGCCAGGAGCGCTTCGAGCAGCTCCAGGCGACCGGCGCGGCGACGGTCGTGACGGCCTGCCCGTTCTGCGCCATCATGCTGAAGAGCGCGCAGGCGAGCGCGAACGCGGCGACCGAGTTCGTCGACCTGATGACCTTCGTCGAGGGCAGGCTGGAACGCCGGCAGGGGCCGTGAACGAGCCCGAGTGGCGCCGTTCGCGCGTCAAGCGCTTCCAGGTAGCCGCCATTGCCGGGACCGGCGCGCCGCTGATCGCGGCGCTGGGCCGCACGCTGCGCTGGACGGTGGACGGGCAGCAGCATCTCGACGCACCAGGGCCTGCGCCCATCCTCGCCCTCTGGCACGGCCGGATTCTTCCCGGCGCCTGGTTCCTCCGTCACCGCGGCATCGTCGTCCTCACCAGCCAGAACTTCGACGGCGAGTGGATTGCGCGCATCATCGAGCGGTTCGGGTTCAGAACCGCCCGTGGATCCAGTTCCAGGAACGCCCGCGCCGCCATGCGCCAGCTCATCCGCGACACCCGGTCCGGCCGGCCGGCCGCGTTCACGCTCGACGGACCCCGCGGGCCCGCACTCGTCGCGAAGCCGGGCGCGGTCTGGCTGGCGATGGCGACAGGGCATCCCATCGTGCCGTTCCACATCGAGGCGGCCCGCTTCTGGGAGCTGCGGAGCTGGGACCGCGGGCAGATTCCGAAACCGTTCAGCCGGATTGCGATCGTCTTCGGGGCGCCAATCACCGTGACCCGGGACTTGGACGAGGCGGGTCTCGAACAGTGCCGGCTCGACCTGGAGGCGTCGCTGGCAGATCTGCGGGGGCGGGCGCTCGAGCGGGTGGGGAGGGCGAGATGAAGCTGGCCGTGCTGACGGATCCGAAATTCGCGCTGCACGAACCTCCGCCTGGCCATCCCGAGCGGCCGGAGCGGGCCGAGGTCTTCGACGTGGTCGCAGCGCGGGCGGTTGAGCGGGGCGCGGCGGTTCTGGAGCCGGCCGGCGCCACGGACGCACAGATCGCGCGCGTGCACGACGCCGCGCACCTCGAGCGGTTGACGTCGCTCTCCGGCCGTGCCGCGATGATCGACGCCGACACCTACACGTCGCCCGAGTCCGTGGAGGTGGCACGGCTCGCGGCGGGGGCCTGCGTGGCAGGTGTCGACTGGATCCTCGACGGTCATGGGACCCGCGCCGCTGCGCTGGTGAGGCCGCCGGGGCACCACGCCGAGCCCGGCCGGGCGATGGGGTTCTGCCTGATCAACAACGTGGCCGTCGCGGCGGCGCACGCCCTGGCCCGCGGACTGTCCCGCATCGCCGTCGTCGACTTCGACGTGCACCACGGGAACGGCACGCAGGCCGCGTTCGAGTCGGATCCGCGCGTGCTGTACGTGTCCACGCATCAGTGGCCGCTCTATCCCGGGACCGGCCTCGTGGACGAGTCGGGGCGCGGCGACGGGGAGGGGTTCACGGTCAACGTGCCGATGGAAGCCGGCAGCGGCGACGAGGACTACGACGCGGTGTTTGACCGCGTCGTCGTGCCTGTGCTGGAGGCGTTCGCGCCGGAACTCCTCCTCGTGTCGGCCGGTTTCGATGCGCACGAGCGTGACCCGCTTGCCGGGATGCGCCTGTCCACGTCCGGATTCGGGAGCCTGATGGCCCGCCTCGCCGCCGTGAGCGGAAGCGCCTGCGTCGGGCGGATGCTCCTGGTCACCGAGGGCGGCTACGATGCGTCAGCCCTGGCGTCATCGCTCGACCGCTCGCTGTCGGTCATGGCGGGCGACAGCCCGGCGCCGCGTGGTGCCGGTGCCGGAGCGGCCGTGGGCGAGCGTGGCGCGCGCGCGGCGGCCAGGGCCTGGGCCGTCCAGGCGCGCTACTGGCGTGGGCTATAATCGACAGGTTATGACGGAGTACAACCCGCAGGCCATAGAGCGCAAGTGGCAGCAGCGCTGGGCCGACTCCCGTGTCTTCGAGGTGACCGAGGACCGGTCGAAGCCGAAGTTCTACGCCCTCGAGATGTTCGCGTACCCGTCCGGGCACGCGCACGTCGGCCACGTCCGCAACTACATGATTGGCGACGTCATGGCGCGGCTGAAGCGCATGCGCGGCTTCAACGTGCTGCACCCGTTCGGGTGGGACGCGTTCGGGCTGCCGGCCGAGAACGCCGCCATCAAGTCCGGGGTCCACCCCGAGACGTCCACGCTCGCCAACATCGCGCACATGAAAGGCCAGCTCCAGCGCCTGGGTATCAGCTACGCCTGGGGCCGCGAACTCGCCACCTGCATGCCCGACTACTACCGGTGGAACCAGTGGCTGTTCCTGCGCATGTTCGAGCGCGACCTCGCGTACCGGCGGCGCTCGACGGTGAACTGGTGTGCCTCGTGCCACACCGTGCTCGCCAACGAACAGGTCGTCGACGGCGGGTGTTGGCGGTGCGGCACGATTATTACGTCGCGGGAGCTGGAGCAGTGGTTCCTGCGCATCACGGCGTTCGCGGACGGGCTGCTCGACGCCACCGACGGCCTCGGGGAGTGGCCCGAGAAGGTCCTGACGATGCAGCGCAACTGGATCGGACGCTCGGAAGGCGCCCGCGTCCGGTTTCCGCTGCGGATCGCCGCTGACACCGCCTCGGTGGACATCGAGGTGTTCACCACACGGATCGACACGATTTACGGCGCCACGTTCGTACTGCTGGCGCCCGAGCATCCGCTCGTCGAGCGCCTGGCATCGGAATCGACCGACCCCGAGGGGTTCCGCGCGTCCGCGGATCGCTTCCGGAGGCAGGACCGCAGTGCCAGGATGACGGGAGAGGTCGAGAAGGAGGGATTCGACACCGGGCGGACGGCGACGAATCCCTTTACCGGCGAGCAGGTGCCCGTCTGGGTCGCGAATTTCGTGCTGGGTGAGTACGGGACCGGTGCCGTCATGGGTGTGCCGGCGCACGATCAGCGGGACTTCGAGTTCGCGCGGAAGTTCGGCTTGCCGATTCGCGTGGTCATCCAGCCGGAGGCTCCCGCGCCGCCCCTGGAGGCCTCGGCCCTGACCGCCGCGTTCGAGGAGCCGGGCCGCGTGGTCGGCTCGGGCGAGTTCAACGGGCTGTGGTCCACCGACGCCATCACGATCATGTCGGAGAAGGCCGAACGTCGGGGAACCGCCCAGCGGACGGTGCAATTCCGGCTGAAGGACTGGGGAATCTCCCGGCAGCGCTACTGGGGGACGCCCATCCCCATCGTGCACTGCCAGGCGTGCGGCCTGGTGCCGGTGCCGGACCAGCAATTGCCGGTCCTGCTGCCGAAGGTGACCGAGTTCACCGGGCGGGGCGACTCGCCGCTGGCGGGAGTGCCCGAGTTCGTGAACGTCGCGTGCCCCGCGTGCGGCGGGCAGGCGCGGCGCGAGACGGACACGATGGACACCTTCGTGGATTCGTCGTGGTACTTCTACCGCTTCTGCGACCCGCACAATGCCGAGCGGCCCTTCGATCCAGCCGCCGTGGCCTACTGGTGTCCGGTCGATTTTTACAGCGGCGGGATCGAACACGCGATCCTCCACCTGATTTACTCGCGCTTCTTCGCCAGGGTCTACCGGGACCTGGGTATGGTGACGCACGAGGAGCCCTTCGCGCGCCTGCTGACGCAGGGCATGGTGCTGAAGGACGGCCGGGTCATGTCGAAGTCGAAGGGCAACGTGGTCGACCCCGACGACATGATCCGGAAGTACGGAGCCGATGCCCTCAGGCTCTACGTCATGTTCGTGGCGCCGCCCGAGAAGGAGGTCGAGTGGAGCGATGCCGGCCTGGAGGGCGCGTTCCGGTTTCTGATGCGCGTCTGGCGCCTCGTCCAGTGGTGGCGCGAGCCGATTGACGGGGCATCGCCCCCTGTCGCCGGCGCCGCGCTGTCGGATGCGGAGCGGGCGCTTCGCAGGAAGACGCACGACACCATCCGTCGCGTGACCCACGACCTGGATCCGCGTGTGCACCTGAACACGGCCGTCTCGGCGCTGATGGAACTCGTGAACGACCTGTACCAGTTCTCGGACGAGCACACCACGACCGGAGCGCCGGGCCGCAGGATCGCCGACGGGACCGCCGCGGCGTCCGGGGAGCGCCCGGAGACGCTGGGAGTGCTGCGGGAGGCCGTGGACGCGCTGGTCCTGATGCTGTCGCCTTTCACGCCCCACATGGCTGAAGAACTGTGGGAGCAGCTCGGGCGCCCGGATGGGCTGGTGCATGCGCCGTGGCCGGGGTTCGATCCGGAGATCGCCCGTGGCGAGGAGGTGGTCGTGCCGGTGCAGGTCAATGGCAAGGTCCGAGGGCGCGTGAGTGTGTCCGTGGACGCCTCCGATGCCGACATCGAGGCGTGCGCGCTGGCCGAGCCGTCCGTCAGGCAGCACGTGGAGGGACGGACGGTCAGGAAGGTCATCGTCGCCAAGGGGCGCCTGGTCAGCATCGTAGTGCAGTAGGAGAGAGCCGTGCGCGTGAGACGACACCTCGTTCTGATGTTGCTGGTCGTGCTGCCGCTGGCCTCCTGCGGGTACTCGCTGGCCGGCCGCGGCTCGTTCCTGCCCGCGTACATCCAGGTCATCGGCGTACCGCAGTTCACCAACGCCAGCACCTACTTCGGCGTCGAGCAGCCGTTTACCGAGAAGGTGCGGTCGGAGTTCATCGGGCGCGGCCGCTATCGCGTGCTGCCGCAGGAGACCGGCGTCGACGCTGTGCTGCGCGGCTCGATCCTGGCCATCAGCATCCAGCCTTCAAACTTCAACGCCCAACAGCAGGCGACCCGGTACCTGGTGACGATCACCACCAAGATCGAGTTCATCGATCTCACCACGAACAAACCGCTCTGGGAGAATGCGGCGCTGGTCGTCCGGGAGGAGTACGACCTCCCGCCCGACGTCCAGGCGGCCGATCCGCAGGTTTTCCTTGGGTCGGCGGCCAATGCCTTCGGCCGTATCACGACGGAGTTCGCGCGAACGGTCGTGAGTGCGATCCTCGAGGCCTTCTAGGGGAGCCGCCCGAGTCGTGGCCCGCGTCCTTACACCGGCGGCATTCCGCCAGCAGGTCGCGGCTGGCCGTCCCGACGCCGTCTACCTCCTGACCGGGCCCGACCACGACCTCAAGACGGAACTGACGAACCTCCTGGTCGACCGGCTCGATGAGGGCCTGCGGGCATTCAACCTGGACCGGATCCACATTGCGGATTCTCGGCCCGAGGCGCGCAGGCAGATCTGGGCTCTCGTCGACCTGGCCCGGACGCTGCCGATGATGTCGGACTGGCGGCTGATCGTCGTGCCGGGTGCCGAGCGGCTGGTCCTGGCGCTGAAGAAACCCGAGGGCGCGCGAGAGGAATGGGCGGAACTCGACGCGTTGGAGCGCTGGCTGTCGGCCCCGGAGCCGGGCGCCGTGGTGGTCTTTCTCGCGGACGGTCTGGACGGCCGTGCGAAGGCGTCGAAGGTGCTGGAGGCCCACGCCACCGTCGTCGAATGCGATCCCCTCGCGAACGACGGTGACGGGACGGCCTGGATCAAGGCGGAAGCCGCGCGAGAGCAGGTGCGGATCGAGCCGTCCGCCGTTCGACTGCTCGTCTCGCTCGCGGGGCACGATTCCGTCAGGCTGCGACAGGAGTTCGAGCGGGCGTTGCTCTTCGCCTCCGGCGACGGCATCATCACCGAGGCGGCCGTGCGTGAGGTGGCGGCCGGCCCGGGTCTGCGTGACCCGTGGGCCATGGTGAACGCCATCGAGCGGGGAGATACGGCCTCCGCGCTGCGCGAGCTGGCCCTGAAGCTCGACCGGGGGGAGGAGAGCCTCATGATCCTCGGGCAGATCGGGTGGTTCGTCCGGACGAGGCTTCAGCCTGCCCGCGTGCCAGCCGCCGTCGCCGCCGTCTTCAGAACGGACCTCGCCCTGAAGACCTCGCGCGGAGACGCGCGGATCCTCCTGGAGCGTCTCATCGTCGAACTGTCGGGATAGGCGGTGCGATCCCGGTCCGCACGGCCGTGACGGCCGGCCGCCGGGGATCGGTTGCCTGCCCGGATCGCGGGATGACGTACGGTCCGGGCAGCGGCGGCCGTGCGGAACGTCAGGCGGCCTTGGCGGTTCGCGCGACTCGCGTGTGCAGGCGGGACTTGTACCGTGACGCGGCGTTCTTGTGGATGACGCCCTTGGTCACCATGCGGTCGATGAGCGACGCCGCGACCTTGAGCTGGCCCTGAGCGGCCTTGTAGTCTTCCTGGTCGATCGCCTCACGGATCGTCCGGAGCGCGTTGCGGAGGCGGGAGCGGAGCTGCCGGTTGCGCTCGCGCCGCTGGACGTTCTGCCGATGCGCCTTGAGCGCCGATGCGTGACTCGCCACAGTGTCCTCGTTCGAATCTGAGTGCTGATCGGACGACCCCATGCCGTCCTGGCAAACCCTGATTCTACCATCTTCACGCCGCTTCGCGCGACCTCCACCGGGCGGAAGGCCTGACAACCCGGCAGCCACCCTTCGTGAGGGGCCGACCCGGACGCTCTGCCGCGAGGCCGCGTGCGGTCCCGTGCATCGTCGCGCCAGGGTGTGCAGTCCACTCGGCCGGTTCGGCCGTCGCCACCCGTGGCACCGGCCTTGCCTTCGTTTGAGGTGGTTCGCACAACGTGGCGGGACCGGCTCATCCCGTGGTTCGGCCCGACCGTGCTGTGCGCCCGCGGAGGCCCATGCTTCGAGTCCGTCTGGGACGGGTCGACACGATGCTGTCGGCTCTCGATGTTCACCGCCCCGATGTCGCGGCGCACAGCCGCCGTGTCGCGACCTTTGCCGTGCGGCTGGCCTCGCAGTACGGGCTCGACCCCGAGACGCTCGAGACCATTCGCGTAGGCGCCCTGCTCCACGATGTCGGGAAGCTCCTCGTGCCGGCGAGAATCCTGGACAAGCCCGGGCGCCCCAACGCCCGGGAGTGGGAGCAGCTCCGCATCCACCCCATGCTCGGCATGGACATCGCGCACCGCTGCGGCTTCGACGACGACGTCTGCGCGATTGTGCTGTACCACCACGAACGCTACGACGGCGGCGGCTACCCGGACGGCCTCGAAGGCACGTCGATTCCGTTCACGGCCAGGCTCGTCGGCGCGATCGACGCGTTCGACGCCATTACGAGCCAGCGCGACTATCGGGAGCGGCTGTCGGTGGAGGCGGCCAGGCAGATGATCGCCCGCGACGCCGGGACGAAGTTCTGCCCGTGGATCGTCAGTGGCATTCTCGCGCTGCCGCCAGCCCTGCTCGTGGCGCCGGACGGGCTCGACGCGATCGACCGCGGCCAGCCGGACGTGGCGCACGGGGTGCCTCCCGATCGCTTGACGCAGGCGTGGACGCCGGAGGCCGCGTCAGCAGGCTTCATGCTGTCGTGAGACTGCCTCGGCTTGCTCAACACCCCCGCTCCAGAGCGGGTCTCGTCCCGGAGTTGTGTTCAGCCGTGATCCTCGTGCCAGGCGTGCCGTTGTGAGCCCGAGCGTGTCGTGCCCGGTGCGTTCCTGCGGTGCGCCACCCGGGTCCCGGATCCCGGGGCCCGTGATCGGAACCGGTCCCCGATCCCTGGTCCCTGTCTTCCTACCGGCTGACGCTGACGATTTCGTAGGCGCCGGAGGCGGGGCGCTGGTCTGAGTAGCGGGGGACGAGGCGCCCTCCGACCATGACGAAGGACTTGTAGATGACCCGGCGATTGTCGGCCTCTGAGGTCGTAGCCGTAATGCTCTGGACTTTCGTCACGTAGTTCTGGGTCTCCCGGTAGGGAGGCACCGCGTACCCGTACTTCTCGACGGCGGTCGGCCCGGCGTTGTACGCCGCCAGCGCCAGCTCTTCATCGTGCCCGTACCGGTCCAGCAGCGAACGGAGGTAGCGTGTGCCGCCCTGGATGTTCTCGGTGGGGTCGTACGGGTTCCGCACGCCGAGTTCCCTGGCCGTCGCCGGCATCAGCTGCATGAGGCCCATGGCGCCCTTGGGAGACTTGGCCCTGGGATTGAACCCCGACTCGACCTGGATGACGGCGCGCACGAGATCGGACCGGACGCCGGATTCGGCGGCAAAGCGCTCGATAAGGGCGTCGTATTCGTTCGCGTAGCCCGCCTCGACGGGGCGGGTCGCCAGGAGCGTCGAGCCTCCGACGCTGTAGACCTTGACCTCCGCGGGGGAGGCCGGGCGGGTGTCCGACAGGACGAAGTTGCCGTTGGCGTCCTTCCACCTGTAGAGCTGGGCGTCGGCGGGTGCGGCCGGCCACACCACGGCCATCATGAGCAGGGCTGAGCAGATGAGTCGCGGGGAAGTCATGGGCTTCCACCCCTGTATCGGTCCGCGCCGCCGTTTCCTTCACCCGGCGAGAAGCTGCTCGACCAGCGACCGTCCGGCTGCGAGCAGATCGGCCAGCTTCTCCGGCTGTTTGCCTCCGGCCTCCGCAAAGTCCGGCCGGCCGCCGCCCCCGCCGCCGACGATCGGCGCGAGCTGCTTGACGAGCTTGCCGGCGTGTACGCGGTCGGTCACGTCCTTGGTGACCGAGACGACGAACGACACCTTTCCGTCGCCCGATGACCCGAGGATCACGACAGCCTTCCCCAGCTTTCCTTTCAGGGAGTCGGCGAGGTCCCGCAGCGAGGCCTTATCCAGATCGGCGACGACCCGCGTCAGGACGTGGACGTCGCCGACCTTGATCCCGTCGTCGACGTCCCCGGTCGCGGGGCCTCCCATGGCTACCTTCAGCCGTAGCTGGCTGACCTCTCGCTGCAGCCGCTTCACGTCGCCCTGGAGTCGATCGACGACGTCGCCAGCCTGAGTTGGAGGCACGTTCAGCCGCGAGAGCAGACCGTCGAGGGTGCCGCGCTGCGACTGCAGGTGCTCCACGGCGCCCCGGCCCGTGATCGCTTCAATACGCCGCACGCCGGCGGCAATGCCGCTTTCCTGCGTGATGACGAAGGGGCCGATGTCGCCGGTGGCGCGGCAGTGGGTTCCCCCGCACAGCTCGAGGCTGAACCCGGGAACCTGGACCACGCGGACCTGATCGCCGTATTTCTCACCGAAGAGCGCCATGGCACCGGCGGCGATGGCGTCCTCGGTCGCACGGACCTCGGTCTGCACCGGGGTGTTGCGGTAGACCTGCTCGTTGACGATGCGCTCGATCTCGTCGAGCTCGGCGCGCGACAGCGGGGCGTAGTGCACGAAGTCGAAACGCAGCCGTTCCGGTGAGACCAGCGACCCCGCCTGCTTGACGTGCGTGCCGAGCACGCGCCGCAGGGCGGCGTGGAGCAGGTGCGTGGCGGTGTGGTTGCGCCGCGTCGCGTCTCGCGTCGCGTCGTCCACCTCGGCCGTGACCTCGCCGCCGCGGGCGATCCGACCGCGGGTCGTCACGACGTGGTGGAGGCGGGGCCAGGCGTGGTGCGCGCGAACGAGGCCGGTGACCGTGGCGTCGGCGTGGGCGTCGGCACCGATGAATCGCCCGGTGTCCGACACCTGGCCCCCGGACTCCACGTAGAACGGTGTGCGGTCCAGCGCGACGTAACCCTGTCGTCCGTGATCGAGATGTTCGACCTCCTGACCGCCGTCGTCGAAGAGCGCCAGCACGCGGGCGTGCTCGACGCGGGTGTGCGCGTAGCCCTCGAAGCGATCGCCGGCCTCCTCGAGCGCGGCGGCCGTGCGCTCACTCGCGTGGAACTGCTCGGCGGCGGCGCCGCCGCCGAACGCGCTGCCTGCCCGGGCGCGGTCCCGCTGGGCCTCGAGCGCGCGCTCGAAGCCTTCCCGGTCGATTACGAGGCCCCGCTGGGAAGCGACGTCCTCGATGAAGTCAACGGGCAGGCCGTAGGAATCGTACAGACGGAAGACCCCCTCGCCCGGAACCATCGGCGAGCCCGCGGCCTGGTCCAGCAGGTCTTCGAGACGGGGCAGACCCGAAGCGAGGACGGTCTCGAAGCGCTCCTCCTCGGCCCTGACGACTCGTGTCACGTAGTCATGGCTGGACCGCAGGTCGGGGTACGCGTCACCCATCTGGCCGACGACGACGTCGACCAGCCGGCAGAGGAACGGCTCGGTGAGGCCCAGACGGTTCCCGTGCCGCATGGCCCGGCGCATGATCTTCCTCAGGACGTATCCACGCCACTCATTCGACGGGACCACGCCGTCGGCGACCAGGAACGTTGTAGCCCGGATGTGGTCGGCGACGACGCGCATGGACACGTCCTCGGGGTTCATGGTCCCGCCATGGCGGCGGCCGGCCATGTCACCGATCGCGGCCAGGAGCGGTCCGAAGAGGTCGGTATCGTAGTTCGACAGGCTCCCCTGCAGGATGGCGGTAATCCGTTCCAGACCCATGCCCGTGTCGATCGACGGAGCCGGCAGGGGGACGAGTGTGCCGTCGGACTGGCGCTCGAACTCCATGAAGACGTTGTTCCAGACCTCGACGAACCGGTCGCAGGAGCACTCGATGCCACGGCACACCGGCTCGGCGCACGGCAGGTGGTCTCCGCGGTAGTAGTGGATCTCCGAGCAGCGCCCGCAGGGGCCCGTATCACCCATCGCCCAGAAGTTGTCGGCCATCCCCAACTCGGCGATGCGGGACTCGGGCAGCACGCGCCGCCAGAACCCGTACGCCGCCTCGTCGCGCGGGATGCTCCCCTCGCCGGCGAAGATCGTGGCGAAGAGGCGTTCCGGATCGAGGCCCCAGACCGTCGTCAGCAGGCCCCAGGCCAGGGAGACGGCTTCCTCCTTGAAGTAATCGCCGAAGGAGAAGTTGCCGAGCATCTCGAAGAACGTGTGGTGCCGAAGCGAGGGGCCGACGTTGTCCAGATCGTTGTGCTTGCCGCTGACGCGCATGCACTTCTGGGAACTGGCGGCACGGCGGTACTCGCGGCGGTCCTTGCCCAGGAAGACGTCCTTGAACTGATTCATCCCGGCGTTCGTGAACAGCAGCGTCGGGTCGTCCGCCGGCACGAGCGGGGAACTCGACACCACGCGGTGCCCGTGTGCTTCGAAGTAGCCGAGGAACGTCCGTCTGAGGTCCGAAGAGGTCATGGGAATCATTCTATCGGGATCCGGGATCCGGGATCCGGGTTCCGGGGGGAACTATTCGTCGACTGGCTCCCCTGGTTCGGCGCGATGGGCCCGCAGGAGGTCGAGGACGAGGGGCGGGGGGAAGCCCTGGCGGACGAGCGCGGCGAAGAGGCGCCGGCGGACCGCCGGATCGAGGGGCGGGCGCTTCCCTCTGAGCCGCGACGCGAGGGCGGCCTCGGCGAGGGACCGCTCACCCTCCGCGCCAAGGGCCGATGTGACGGCCTCGCGCGCGAGCAGCGGATCGAAGCCCATCCACTCGAGTTCCCTGATGGCGCGGAGGCGTCCCCGACGTTTGACCAGGACCAGGGTCCTCGCGCAGGCCGCCGCGGCGCGCGGGTCGTCGATCGCGCGTGAGGCGCGCAGGCGGCCGATGGCGCTGTCCGTGGCGATCGCGGTGAATCCCCGCGCGAGCAGGCGCTCGCGGACGCGGCTGGAGGACAGTTCGCGTGCGGCGAGCCAGCGCAGGGCGCACGAATACGCAGCCCTGGCGGCCTCGGCGGGATCCTCCGGGACGGGCGGCCCCGACCTTCGCACGGTGCGCTGGCCCCGGGTCAACTGCGGCTGAACCGCGTGATTTCCGGCGGCGGCTGGCGGTCGCCCAGGACGGTCTTGGCCATCTCCTCGGCCGCCTCGTCGGACGCGGAGACGATTCCCTGCAGCTTGAGCTTGAACTCGTCGATGTTCGTCGCCCAGCGCATCGCCTCGTCGACGGTGATGAGTTCGCGGCGCACCAGACCCAGGAGCGACTGGTCGAAGCTCTGCATGCCGTATTGGGACACGCCGGCGGCGATGGCGCCGGGAATCAGATGCGTGCGGTCGGGGTCCCTGACGCAGTCGCGGATGAACGGCGTGCTGACCAGGACTTCGACCGCCGGGCAACGCCCGCGGCCATCGGCGCGGGGAACCAGCCGCTGGGAGACGATCGACTTGAGCACCGACGCCAACTGCAGACGGATCTGCGCGTGCTGGTGCGGTGGAAAGACCGCGATGATCCGGTTGATGGTCTCGGTGGCGTCCAGCGTGTGCAGCGTCGAGAGCACGAGGTGACCCGTCTCCGCCGCGAGCAGCGCGGTCTGGACGGTTTCCGTGTCGCGCATCTCGCCCAGGAGGATCACGTCCGGATCCTGGCGCAGGGCGCTGCGCAGGGCCATCCCGAAGGACCGTGTGTCGGTCATCACTTCACGCTGGTTGACGACCGACTGGAGGTCGCGGTGGAGGAACTCGATGGGGTCCTCGATGGTGATGATGTGCGCGTGACGGTTGCGGTTGATGTGATCGAGCATCGCGGCCAGCGTCGTGCTCTTGCCGGATCCGGTGGTGCCGGTCACGAGGACCATGCCGCGCGGCTCCATGGCGATGGACCGCAGGACCGGGGGGAGGTTGAGTTCCTCGATGCCGCTGGCGAGGACGGGGATGACGCGCAGCACGAGGCCAATCGTGCCGCGCTGGAGGAAGACGCTGCAGCGGAACCGGCCCAGGCCCGGCACGCTGTAGGCCACGTCGACCTCCTGCACCTCGCGGAATCCGTCCCGCAGCGACTCCGGCAGCACGACGGCCGCCATGGCCTGCGTGTCCTCCAGGGTCAGTCGGCGCTGGTCGGCCATGGGGTGCAGGTCCGACCCGATCCGCATCATCGGCACGTTGCCCACCTTCAGGTGCAGGTCCGACGCGCCGTGCTCGACCGCGCGGGTAAGAAGGTCGTTGATGTGCATGCGTCAGGTCCTGGCCCCGGCTGCCTGTGCGGCCGCCCGCCCGGCCGCTTCACCATACACGGGAGTGAGCCAGCCGTACCGATCCGGCAGATTTCCGGCGATGAGTCCGAAGAACGCCTGCTGGAGGGCCTCCGTCACAGGGCCCCGGGTGCCGGCACCGACCTGGATGCGATCCACGGAGCGGATGGGCGTGATCTCGACGGCCGTGCCCGCGAAGAAGAGTTCGTCGGCGATGTACAGCATCTCCCTCGGAATCTCCTGCTCCCGGACCTCGTAGCCGAGGTCGCGCGCGATGACCATCACCGAATCGCGCGTGATGCCCGGCAGCACCGACGCCGAGAGCGGCGGGGTGAAGAGGGTGCCGTTCCGCACCACGAAGATGTTCTGACCGCTGCCTTCGCTGACGAATCCGTAGCTGTCGAGGGCGACCCCCTCGGCGTAGCCGTCGATGATCGCCTCCATCTTGATGAGCTGGGCGTTGGCGTAGTTCGCGCTCGTCTTGGCCAGCGAGGGAAACGTGTCCGGAGCCATGCGGGTCCACGAGCTGACTTTCACGTCGACGCCGTTCTCGATGGCGTCCTCCCCGAGGTAGCGGCCCCACTCCCAGACCAGGATGGCGGTGTCCACCGGACACGGGAACGGATTGACGCCGAGCTGAGCGTAGCCGCGGTAGGCGATGGGGCGCAGGTAGCAGGCCTTGAGGCCATTGGCCCGGATGGTCTCAAGCACCGCCTCCTCGAGCTGGGCCTGCGTGTATCCCACGTCCATGCGGTAGATCTTGGCGGAGTCCACCAGCCGGCGCATGTGTGCGTCGAGGCGGAAACACACGGATCCTCTCGCGGTGTCGTAACAGCGGGCGCCTTCGAAGACCGCGCTGCCATAGTGAATCACGTGCGACGCGATGTGAATCCGCGCGTCGGCCCAGTCCACGAGCACGCCGTTCATCCAGACCCTGCCGGTCCCGTTGAAGCCCATCATGCGCTCCTTGACGTGGGAGTCATTCTACTGTGCCTCGCCGCAGAAGGGGCACCGATCGGATCGGGCGTGCAGCGGCTTGCGGCAGTGCCAGCAGAACCGCGGCTGCGGCGTCTCGCGGGATCGTGACCACCCCGAGGCCGGTCCGGGGTCGGCCCCCGACGGGGCGCGGGACGCCCGCCCGGTCGTCCGGGGCGGCGACACGCGGTCGGCGGCGCCCAGCAGGTCCTCGAGCACGTCGGCGGCCCGCTGGTAGCGGTCGTGCACGTCGGGGGCCATGGCCTTCAGGATGATGTCGTTCACCCGCTGCGGGAGCCGGCCGTTGCGCAGCCGCGGCGGGGTCGTGAGCTCGCCCCGTACGAGGCGTTCGAGATCCGCTGGCGCGGGCGTCTGGTACGGCAGCGTGCCCGTCACCATCTGGTACATCGTCACGCCCAGGGAATAAATGTCGGACGCGAACGTCGCGCGGCCGTAGAACTGCTCGGGCGCCATGTAGGGCGGACTCCCGATCACGGTCGTGCCGTGCGCGGCCAGCTCCAGGAACCTGGACGTGCCGAAGTCGGCGACCTTCACAAGGCCGTGCTCGCCCACGAGGACGTTGGCCGGCCGCAGGTCGCGGTGCAGCACCCCCTGCTGGTGGGCGTGATCCACCGCGTTGCAGATCTGGCACGTGTAGTCCATCGCCCGATTCAGATCGAGCGCTCCGTCGCGAGCGATGATCGTCTCGAGCGATTCGCCAGCCACGTACTCCATCACGATGAAGAAGACGTTGTCCTGCTTCTCCGCCGTCAGGACCGAGACGATGTTCGGGTGGTTCAGGCTGGCGAGCAGCCGGGGCTCTTTCAGCAGTTCGCCGAAGTTCACGCTCTGGCGGTGGGGCACCTTCAGGGCGACCTTCTTGCCGATCCAGGTGTCCTCGGCCAGGTACACCGTCCCGAACCCGCCGCTCCCCAGCGCCGAGAGAATCTTGTACTTGCCGATCGTCTGCCCGCGAAAGAACATCCGGGGGGGAGTATAGAACAGGGGCTAGGCGATAGGCGATAGGCGGCGGAGAACAGGGATCAGGGATCAGGCGACAGGCGGCAGGGGGAGAGCGGGGACCAGGGACCAGGGATTACAGGTCACCCCAGAGGAACTGCAGCACGGTGAGGGCCACGATCGGAGCGGCGTCGGCCCGGAGCGTACGGGGGCCGAGCGTGACGACCCGGCATTGAGCCGCCCTCGCGACCTCGACCTCACGGGGGGACCATCCTCCCTCGGGCCCGACGAGGACGAGCGCCGCCGTCACGTCCGGCAGCGCCGACGCGCCGGCCGCCAGTCGCTCCGTCTCGGTGACTGACGGTTCCGCGAACAGCAGACGCAGCGGCGACGGGTCGCGGTCCAGGCATCCCGCCAGCGAAACCGGATCGTGGACGCGAGGCACCACCGCGCGGCCGCACTGCTTCGCCGAGGCCACTGCGATGCGCTCCCAGCGGGTGAGCCGTGCGCCAGAGGACACCGCCGCGGCAGGCACGTCGCTGCGATCTGTCGTGAGCGGCTGCAGCGAGCTGACGCCGAGCATGACCGCGTCCCGGATCGCCGCGTCGAATCGGTCTGCCTTGAGCAGGGCCATGCCCAGGTGGATGCGCACGCGACCTTCGGGGCGCGCAACGACCTCGCCGGTCAGATCGAGTTCCGATGCCTTGGCGCGGGCCGTCACGACTCGGGCCTCGCGCTCCAGTCCCCGGCCATCGAAGACCCGCACCGCGGCGCCCGGCTTCAACCGGAGGACGCGCGTCAAGTGAGCGGATTCGTCGGGGTCGAGCACGACACGGGGCATCCCTGCCGTCATGCCGGGAGCGTAGAACCGATGGACGGTCACCGTGCTCGTCCTCCAGGGCTGCCGAGGTCGGTTGGGAGCTACCGCGGAGCCGATCCCTGCCGCCGGAAGATGGCGGCGACCCAGCCGTCTTCCTCGCCATGCCAGACGGCCGGGGCATCCACGGCAAAGGCTGAGGTCACCGACACCTCTTCCTGGGCCAGGACGCCGCTGGTGATCACGATGCCGCCGGCCTTGCAGCAGCGGAGCACGGCCCCCGCGGCGGCCGCGAGCATGCCTCCAGTGAGGTTGGCGACGACGACGTCCGCGAGCGGCAGGCGGGTCTTCCGGAAGTCCGCTTCCACGAACGAGACTCCGCGCGGGAGGCCATTCAGCGTGGCGGCCGCGCGAGCCGACGCCAGCGCATCCACATCCACGTCGACCCCGAGTGCGGTCGTGGCGCCCAGCTTGGCAGCGGCCAGCGCCAGCACGCCAGAACCGGTTCCGATGTCAATCACTCTCGTGCCGCGCAGGTCGATCTGCTGCAGCGCGTCGAGGCACAGACGCGTCGTCGCGTGGTGGCCGGTGCCGAAGCCCATGGAAGGTTCGATGACGACAACGACGGTCCCCTCAGGCGGGGACGTGGCCGCCGGATCCCACGGGGGTGCGACGATCACCCGGCCGACGCGGACGGCGCCGAGGTCGGCCTGGCTGCGCCGCGCCCAGTCCTCGTCGTCGGCGTCGAAACAGGTCACGGAGACTCCGCACGTCCCGAGGGCGCTCATGACCGCTTTGGCTGCGGCGTCCCGGGCCTGTGCGTCACCGCAGACGACGTGCCAGGCATCCGGATGCTCGTCGATCGCGGAGATCGCCTGCCCGTCCAGCGCTGCCGAGGCGAGCTCGTGCAGCAGCAGATCTGAGCCGGCATCGGGAAACCCGATGGCAAACGCGGGCCAGGTGCGCATCAGCTGAAGAGGTCCTTCATGCGGTCGAACACGCCGCGCTCTGCCGAGGGCTCGCCGGGGCGGCGCGCCTCGGACTTGCCCCCGGGCAGCACCTTGGCGAGGTGCTCGAGCGCAGCGCGTTGTTCCTTGTTGAGCTTGCGCGGGGTCTGCACCTGGATCAGCACGTGCAGATCGCCGCGGCCGCGTCCGGTGACGCTCGGCATGCCCTTGCCCCGGATCCTGAACACCGTCCCGGCGTCCGTGCCTTCGGGGATCTTGAGCGTGTCATCGCCATCCAGCGTCGGCACCTGAATCTCCCCGCCGAGGGCGAGCGTGGGGAAGGTCACGGGAACTTCGCAGTACAGATGGTCGCCCTCGCGTCTGAAGATCTCGTGCTCGCCCACCTGGACGACGACGTACAAATCACCAGGCGGGCCGCCGGCCAGCCCGGCCTCCCCCTCGCCGTAGAGGCGGAGACGCTGACCCGAGGAGATCCCGGCGGGAATCTTGACGGTCAGCTTCCGTTCGCGCGAGACCTGTCCGGTTCCGCCGCACTCCTTGCACGGAGTCTTGATCACCGTACCGCTGCCGCCGCAGGTGTTGCACGTGCGCGAGACGACGAAGAACCCCTGCTGGTAGCGGATCTGGCCGCGGCCCTGGCATTGGGTGCAGCGCGCCGGCGACGTGCCCGGAGCCGCGCCGCTCCCGGAGCAGGACCCGCACGGCTCCAGACGCGGGATCTGAATCGTGGTTTCGACCCCGCTCGCCGATTCTTCGAACGAGATCTCGAGGTCGTATCGGAGGTCGGCGCCACGCTGGGGTCCGCCCCGCCGCCGCCCACCTCCAAAGATGTCGCCGAACCCGAAAATGTCGCCGAGGCCGCCGAGAATGTCTTCGAAGCCCGTGAAAACGGACGGGTCGAATCCGCCTGCGCCCGGGCCGCCGCCAAGGCCGGCGTGCCCGAACCGGTCGTAGGCCGCCCG
Organism: uncultured Vicinamibacterales bacterium; assembly: GCA_964481395.1. Taxonomy (GTDB): domain Bacteria; phylum Acidobacteriota; class Vicinamibacteria; order Vicinamibacterales; family JAKQTR01; genus JBFMFH01. The sequence goes on along the minus strand of CAYZYG010000023.1, from coordinate 14,234 downwards.
CTTGTCCCGGTCGGCCAGGACCGCGTAGGCTTCAGCCGCCTCCTTGAAGCGTTCCTCGGCCGCCTTGTCGCCGGGGTTGCGGTCGGGATGGTACTTGAGGGCCAGTTTGCGGTACGCGCTCTTGATGTCCTGCTCGGTGGCCGTTTTCGCGACGCCGAGCACCTCGTAGTAGTCGCGCTTGCTCACCCGCGTGCCACCTTGACCATCGAGGGGCGAAGCAGACGTTCGCCGATGCGGTAACCCCTGCGCAGCTCGGCGACGATCTCACCGTCGCGTCGTCCATCGCAGGGGTCGTAACTGACGGCCTGGTGGAGATTCGGATCGAAGTCGGTCCCCAGGGCGTCGATCGGTTCGACGGACCGGCTCTTCAGGAGATCCAGCAGCCGGCGGTGGATGAGTTCGACACCCTTGCGATACGACTCGGCCGAGCCGGCCGGGGCGTCTGCGGCGATCGCGCGTTCCAGATCGTCGATGACGGGCAGCAGATCGAGCAGCAGGTCCTCGGCCGCGCGTTCGGCCTGTTCCCGCCGTTCCCGCTCGGTGCGCTTCCGGTAGTTGTCGAATTCTGCAGTCTTCCGGAGCAGAAGATCGTAGTAGCGGTCGCGCTCGTCGCGGATCCTGTCCATGTCAGCCGGCGGTGCCGCCTGTTCGGACGGTGATGTGGAGATGCGGGCGCCCGTCGACTGGGAGGCGTCGGTGTCGGCAGGCCCGCCCTCGGGCAGTTCGTGTCGGTCGTCGTTCATGAGCAGTTCGGAGCCGGGCAGGGTCACGAGCCCGTTCGGACGGGCGGCGCCGCGGAATCGGCGAGCACGCGCGAGACGATCCCGGCGGTGCCGTTCACCATGGAAATCGCGCGCGAGTACCGCATCCGAAGCGGTCCAATCAGGCCCACGGTTCCGGTGCCGCTGCCGTCGGCATACGTGGAGGCCACCAGACTGAATTCGCGCAGACAGGGATCGGCGTGCTCGCCGCCGATGACGATCGTGAGGCCGGGGCCGTCGATGTACCGGGTGAGCAGCTGGACAAGCCGGTGCTTGTCCTCGATCATCTTGACGAGCACACCGAGAGCGGCCAGCGTCAGGCCGCTGTGAGGGCCCCCGACTTCGCTGAACAGCGAGGACGCCCCCTCGACCACCAGGGCGGGCTGATCGTGCACGCCCTCGAAGGTCGTCTTGGCCAGCCGCAACGCCCGGGCCATCAGGCGATCGTACAGCACGCGGTCGCGGCCGAGCCGCTCGACAATGGCCGCGCGGATCTCGGCCAGCGTCAGACCCGTGAACTCGTGGTTGAGGTACGTGGCCGCCTGGGTGAGATCCGCCGACGTGAGAGGCTCGGCGAGGTCGATGACCTTGTGCGTGACCTGCGAGTCCTGGGAGATGACGATGACGAGCACCCGACTCCCGCCGACGGGCACAAAGTCGACGTGCCGGAGCGTCTGCGCGTCGCCGGCCGGTGCCAGCATGAAGGCCACGTGATGCGACACCTCGGAGAGCACGTGGGGGACTTGGGTCAGGACGTCGTCCGGTCTGGCCAGCGGGCCGAGTTGTTCGAGCAGGTGCGCCTCGACCGAGGCGGACGGCCAGGTCTGCCGGCGACGCTCGAGGATCGTGTCGACGTACGCGCGGTAGCCGAGGTCCGTCGGCACCCGGCCCGCCGAGGTGTGGGGCTGGTGGAGGTACCCAAGCTCCTCGAGTGTGGCGAGCACGTTGCGGATCGTCGCCGGCGACAGGCCCAGCCCGCGACGCGCGAGCACCTGCGAGGCCACGGGCTCGCCCGAGTCGATGTGTTCCCGTACCAGCGCCGACAGGATGCGGCGCGATCGGTCAGCGAGCGGGGAATGGTCCTTGGCGGTCACGGTTCGAGAGTGCCAGCGTCGGCTGCAGTCATTATACCAAGCCTGCCACGGTCGCTCGGGTGGTGTCGGGAGAGCGCGGCTTCACAAAGGCAAGCCACCAGCGTATGATAAACGGTTAGGCGATCGGAGACGAGGTGTTTCCGGTGTCATGCCAGAGGGAGAGTTGCACGTTCATGCGGAAGACGATTGGTATCGTGGCGTTGGTTCTGGGTCTCGCAGTGATGGTGAGCGCGTGCTCGTCGCCGCCTCAGCCGGCGATTGACGCCGCGAAAGCGGCGCTGGACGCGGCCGGTGCAGCGGGGGCGGGCGAATACGCCGCCGACTCGCTGAAGGCGGCGCAGGATGCGCAGGCGGCGCTCGAGGCCGAGCTGAAGGCGCAGGAGGGGAAGTGGTTCGCCTCCTACACCAAGGCTGCGGAACTCGCGGCAGCGGCGAAGACGGCCGGCGAAAAGGCCGCCGCGGACGCGGCAGCCGGCAAGGAGAAGGCCAAGGCTGACGCCACCACCGCGATCGAGGAGGCGAAGACCCTGCTTGCCGAGGCCCAGGCGCTCCTCGACAAGGCCCCGAAGGGCAAGGGGACCGCGGCCGACATCGAGGTCATGAAGACCGACCTGGCCACCGCCGGGACGACCATCACCGAGGCCGAGACGGCGCTGGGTGGCGAGCGGTTCCTCGACGCTAAGGCCAAGGCCGAGGCAGCGAAGGCCGCCGCATCGACGGTGAAGACGGCCGTCGAGACGGCCATGGCCGCGAAGGGCCAGAAGTAGCATCGCTCGCCGCGCGTGCCGGACCGGCCCTCATGTGGCTGGCCCGGTGCGCGCGCCCGGGTCCACAACGCCCACTCAGCCCGGCTGTCCGAACCGCCATCATCGCCGTGTCCGTCCCCCGCTCAGGCCTTCATCGTTGGCGCCTGATTCTCGCCGCCGTCGTCCTCCTGGTCATCGTTGGCGTCGCGCTCGGTGTCGCGGGCTCACGCCGCGTCGACATCCTGGCCGCAGCCGAGGAGCGCGCGGCGGCGGCCGTATCCCGCGCGCGATCGGCCGACGCCGCCGTGTGGGCCCCCGAGGAACTCCTGTCCGCCGAATCCGCGCTGCGCGAGGGTCGGGCGGCACTTCGTGTCCAGCAGGTCGCGTGGTGGCCGCTTCCTGACTCGAGCGTCGTGACCGAAGCGTTCGGCCGGGCTGAGGAACTGGCCGACCGGGCCGCCGCCACCGCAGCGGAACGAAGGCATACGGCAGAGGCTGCCGCGGACGCGGCCCTGGAGGCAGCAGCCGGAGCGGTGGCGGCCAGCACAACCCTGGCGGACGCCATTCACGTCGGCGCGGAACGGCGGGCGTTGCTGGCCAGGGCACGCACGGCCCTCAACGAAGCTCGAACCTATCGGCGCGAAGGCGACGTGGGAACGGCCACGTTGCGTGCGCGCCAGGCGCTGGATCTGGCCGGCCAGGTCCGGAATCACGCTGCCGAGGTCGCGGCTCGGTACTCCGACGGTGAAACCGTGGCGCGCTGGCAGCGCTGGCGGCAGGAGACGATCGACTGGTCCCGGCGGACCGGCCGCGTGGCCATTCTGGTGTCGAAGGCGGAGCACACGCTGACGCTGGTCGTCGCGGGCAGGCCGGTAAAGTCCTACCGCGCAGACATGGGGTTCAACTGGATCGCCGACAAAAGTCACGCTGGCGACGGGGCGACCCCGGAAGGCCGGTACCGCGTTGTCTCGCGCAAGGCCAACGGGGCGTCGATCTACTACAAGGCGCTGCTGCTCGACTACCCGAATGCCGAGGACCGCGCTCAGTTCTCTCGATCGCGCCGGGCCGGCGAACTGCCCGCGTCCGCGGCGATCGGCGGCCTGATCGAGATCCACGGCGAGGGGGGGCGGGGCCGCGACTGGACGCGGGGGTGCGTCGCGGTGACCAATGTCGAGATGGACGAACTGTTCCGGTACGTGGACGTCGGAACGCCGGTGACGATCATCGGGAGCGACACGCATGGAGCCATTGCCGAACTCACCGCAGGAACCGGCGGCGCCGGGACCACCCGGTAGCGCACAGCGCGAGTCCGCGGGCACCGTCGTGGTGCCGTCGCGACGCCGCTTCGCCGGTTTCGTCTCCGGACTGCGGTCGGTCCCACGGGCCGTGTGGATCGGCGTCGCCGCGTTCGTGGCGCTGCTCTGGTTCGCCTGGGCCGGCACGGGATACGTTTACGAGCCGCTCGTGGACCGTCCGCCGACCGTCGCAGGCGAGGTGCCGGGCGGGGAGGCCCGGTTGAAGACGGCGGTGGCCCGCCTCCGTGCGCGGGAGCGCCAGCTCACGGCGAGACTCGAGGCCGCGTCGCCCCGGGGCGTCTTCATCGTCGTCGATCAGACTCACAATCGGATCTACCTGAGGAAGGGCGACGAGGTGCTGCTCGAAGCCGTCTGCTCCGCGGGTTCGGGCATGGTCCTCAAAGAGAGCGGCGGGAAGAAGCGTGAGTGGGTCTTCGACACGCCCCGGGGCCGCTTCGAGGTCCTGTCGATGGCCGAACGGCCCGTCTGGCGCAAGCCCGACTGGGCCTTCGTCGAAGAGGGACAGCCGATCCCCAAGAACCCCGCCGAGCGCCTCGAATACGGCACGCTCGGCGAGTACGCCCTCTATTTCGGAAACGGCTACATGATCCACGGCACGCTGTACGAACGCCTGCTGGGCCGTGCCGTGTCCCATGGCTGCATCCGTGTCGGCCGCGACGACCTGCGGAAGGTGTGGGCGAACGCCAGGCTCGGCACGCCCATCTTCATCTACTGATGTCGAGGTGACGGGGATGAGGCCCGCTGCGAGATCGTACCGTCGTCTGCGCAACTCCGCTTCGGGCGCCGCCGTGACCGCCATGCTCGGTGTGCCGGTGGCTGCCGCGCTGGGGCTCATGGCCGTCTTGGTAGCCCAGCCGGCGTCTCCGGCGGGATCAGCCGCGCCGACGCAGGAACTGGCGGCGCTGCAGCGTCGTACCGCGGTGCTGGAGCGTCAGGTGGAACTCGCCCGCGGGAAGGCCTTCTACCTGATCTTCGACCCGCCGGGCTCGACGCTCACACTGATGCTCCGGGGAGCCCGGCTGCAGCGCTACGGGGTGCTGGGCGCCCAGGTAGGGCAGCCGAGGGTGTCCTGGGTGCGCCGGGCGACGCCCGTCGAGTGGCAGGGGACGGTCTGGTCGGGCGGCGTCCTCGATCCTCCTCGGCAGGTCGATCGGCTCGTGGTCCAGGCGGATGAGCCGGGTGGGGAGGAGGCCGAGCCGAAGCCGCCGTCGATTCCGCCGACCGCGGAGGAGCTTTACCCCGTGCCGCCACGGTACCAAATTCGGTTCACGGGCGGCGTGTCGATCGAAGTGCGTCCGCACGATGCCGACAGCGACGTCGGCACATGGACCCGTATCCGGGCCTGGGCGTGGGCACGATGGCACGACACGGTCGCTGCGCTGTCGGCGGCTGACGAGGATGCCATCCGGCTGAGGCTTGTGCTGGATCCGGCGGACGCGGCATCTCTGTACCGGGCGCTTCCGCCGGACACGCAACTGCTCGTCCTCCCGGGCGGCCTGGCCGCCGGGACGTCTACAGGCCCGCCCGCGCGATAAGCTCGCGCGCGGCGGCGCGCGCGTCGGCCGCAATCTCGTCGCGGTCCAGGCGCGTCAGCGCGTGCTGGTCCACCAGGATCTCGCCGTCGACCATCGCCAGACGGACGTCCATGCCGCGGGCCGCGTAGACGAGCGCGGAATACGGGTCTGGCGACGGCTGCACGTGCGGGCGGCTGACATCGACGACGATCAGGTCCGCGCGCTTGCCGGCCTCGATGGATCCGATCTCCTGCTGCAACCCGAGGGCGCGGGCCCCGTCGCGGGTCGCCATGGCGACGACGTCCCGGGCGGTCAAGGAACCAGGCCCGGCGGTCACGGCCTGCAGCAGGGCGGCCAGCCGCATCTCGTCGAACATGTCCAGACGATTGCTGCAGGCCGCTCCGTCGGCACCGAGCGAGACCGACACGCCCCTCGCGCGGAGATCCGTGACAGGGGCTATGCCGCTGCCGAGCTTCAGGTTGGAACTGGGACAGTGCAGCACGTGCGCGCCGCGTTCGGCCAGGATCTGCCGCTCCCGTTCGTCGACCCAGACGCAGTGCGCGACGCAGAGCCGGTCGGAGGCCAGACCGAGGCTCTCGAAATACTCGATGTTCCGCTGACCGGTCAGACGCTGCACAATCGCAATCTCGGCCTGCTGCTCGCTCGCGTGGGTGTGAACGATGAGGTTGTCGGCGGCCGATCGGGCGGCGATTTCCGCGAGCAGGTCTCGCGTGCACGACAGGGCGAAGCGGGGCGCGAATGCCGTTCGGAGACGTCCGTTGCCCGCGCCGTGCCACCGCGCGCGCAGCGCCAGGCTCTCATCGATCGCGCGCCGCGTCGGCTCGTACAGGCGTGGCGGCGCGTCCGACGGCGCGTCCATCAGGCACTTGCCGATGACGGCGCGCAGGCCGGTCCCTTCCACGGCCTCGCAGACGGCATCGGTATCGTGGACGGTTTCCATCGTCAGGACCGTCGTCGTCCCGGTCGCCAGCAGTTCGGCGACGGCCAGCCTGGCCGAGGCACCGAGCGTCCGCGGCGTGTGCGCGGATTCCAGCGGCCACACGCGGTCCTTCAGCCATTCGAGGAGCGGCCGGTCGTCGGCCAGCCCTCGAAACAGCGTCTGACACAGGTGGACGTGCGTCTGGACGAACCCGGGCAGGACCAGCGTCCCACCAGCGTCGATCACCCGATCCACCCGGCCGTCGTACGGCGCGCCGACGGACTGAATGGTACCGTCGCGCACGAGAACGGGGCCGTGAACGACCTCGAACCGGCCGTTCATCGTCAGAACCGTTCCGCCTTCAATCGCGATGGTTGCCACGTCGGTGACCTGTCCGGTTCCGGAGGACCTGCGCCCGTCAGGACGCCGGTGCGCTCAGGCGCATGGGCCGTCCGACGTGCTGGTCGGCGGCGGCCCCGCGCCGCACGGCGATGAGTTCGGCGACGATGCTGACGGCGATTTCCTCGGGAGTGATCGCGCCAATCCGCAGTCCGATGGGGGCGTGGATACGACCCAGCCAGGCGGCTGGTGCGCCGTCGGCCGTCAGGGCGTCGGTCACCTGTTTGACCTTCGCCCGGCTGCCAATCATCCCGAGGTACCGGAGGTCGCGGCCGATCAGCGCCCGCAATGCGTCGAGGTCGTGTCGGTGGCCGCGCGTGACGACCACGACGAAGGCCGAATCCGGGATGGACGCCGTCTTCAGATAGTGCTCGATGTCGTCGACGGTGACGTCGGCGGCTCCTGGGAACCGCTCGGCGGACGCGAAGTGCTGCCGGTCGTCGACCACGTGGACCCTGAACCCGACGTCCGAGGCCAGGCGCGCGAGGTGCAGGCTCACGTGGCCGGCGCCCACGATGTACAGGCGGGGCGCCGCGTCGAGCGGTTCGATGAACACCTGCATGCGTCCTCCGCAGATCAGCCCCGTGTCCTCGGCGATGTCGCTGGTGAGTTCGTAGGCGGCGATCGCGGGACGCCTCGACCGCAGGCACTCGCGGGCCTTGCCTGCGGCGTCGCTCTCATAGCAGCCGCCGCCGATGGTGCCGACGGTGCGGCCGTCGCTGTAGACGAGCATCTTCGCGCCCACCCGCTGGGGCGTGGACCCCCCGGTCGAGATAATCGTGACGAGCGCGGCGTCCTCACCGTCCTGGAGCGCGCGCGCGACGGCGGCGAACACGGCCTCCTGCATATGGTCCGATTATAGCCGGGGCAAAGCCGTCGCCGCGATCAGCGAGGCTCGCATGTCCCTGTCGCCTGTCGCCTGTCGCCTGTCGCCTGATCTAGAACCGGTGGAGTTCGCACGCGTCTACGGGTTCGGTTCCCGCCAGAAACGCCTCCCGGAAGACGCGCGGGCACGCCGGCTGAGCCAAGGCTCCGGTATCACGGTCGATCTCGACGAACACGATGCCGTCCGGCGGCGCGAACGGGACGTTCGGCCGGCCGGAGAGCGCGGCCATCATGAAACGCGTCCAGATGGGCAGCGCCGCCGTCGATCCGCTCAGCTCCAAGGGCTGGTTGTCGTCGAAGCCGACCCAGACGGCCGTCAGCAGTTCGGGCGTGAAGCCGACGAACCAGGCGTCGCGCATGTCGTTGGTCGTGCCGGTCTTGCCCGCGGCGTCCAGGGCGAATCCCATCGCCCGCGCCGATGCGCCCGTGCCCTCGTTGATGACGCTGCGCATGAGATTGGTCACCAGGAAGCTCGTGTCCGGACGGGCGATGCGGCGGGGCGGGTCCGACTGGACCGGAACCTCGGCCGAGCCGTTGGTGATGCGCGTCAGCGCCCGGATCGGGCGCAGTTCGCCGCCGTTCGGAAACACCGTGTACGCCATGGCGATTTCCATGGGCGTGGCCTCGAACACCCCGAGCGTGATGGACGGGTAGGGCCGAGGGACGGTCGAGGTCCCGACGCGCTTCCAGAGGTCGGCGATGGCGCCGAAGCCCGTCAGTTCGGCCACGCGAATCGTCGCGACGTTGCGGGACATCGCGATGGCCCGCCGCAGCGTGATGGGCCCGTCGTATTCGTCCTCGTAGTTGCTCGGCGTCCACTGCTTGTCTTCGTACGTGAAGGTCGTCTGCTCGTCGTCGACGAGCGTGGCGGGCGTCAGGTCCGCCCGCTCCTGGGCGGCGGCCTCTTCGAAGGCGGCGAGATAGACGAACGGCTTGAACACCGAACCGGGCTGACGCTTCGCCGTGAAGGCCCGGTTGTACTGGGACTGGATATACGATCGGCCGCCCACGAACGCCAGCAGGTCGCCGGTGCGGGGATCGACGGCGATGAGCGCGACCTGCGGCCGCCCTTTGACCCGCTTCCTGGCGAGCTGCTCGTCGACCTGCGCGATGCCCTCCTCGACGATGGCCTGGGCGATGCGCTGGAGGTTAATGTCGATCGTGGTGAACACGTCGACCGGTTCGGTGCTGCCGAGCAGGCCCGGGTACTGGTCGGACAGCGTCTGGCCGAGGTAGTCGACGAAATACGGCGCTTTCACATCGAGGGCCTGCCGGACGACCGCGACCGGCTCCCGACCCGCGCGCTCGGCGACTTCCCGCTCCGTGAACCCGGCGTCGACCATGGCCTGAAGCACCACGTTGCGCCGGTCCATCGATCGCGTCGGTGACGTGAACGGAGACCAGGTATACGGCGCCTGGATGACGCCGGCGATGGTCGCCGCCTCAGCCAGCGTGAGATTCGTGACGTCCTTGCCGAAGAAGAGCCGTGCCGCCTCGGCCACGCCGTGCACCGCGAACGAGCCCCGCTGCCCGAGGTACACGTCGTTGAGATACAGCTCGAGGATCTCGTCCTTGGTCGCGCGGGTCTCGAGTACGACGGCCATGAACTGCTCGAGGAGCTTGCGGCGTATCGACTTCTCAGGCGTGAGGAAGAAGTTCTTGACCAGTTGCTGGGTGATCGTGCTCGCGCCGACCAGATACGGCTTGTCGCCGCGGACGTTCGTGATGATGGCGCCAACGATACGAATAGGGTCGATGCCAGGGTGTTCGTAGAACCGGCGATCTTCGATGGCGAGGACAGCCTGCACCGTGTGTCGGGGAATGAGCGCCAGCGAGACGCGACGGCGCTTCTCGCGGTTCGCCGTGATGAGGGCCGTCAGCAGCGGCGGCTCGAGCCGGACGGACTCAACGGGCCCCTCGCCGTCGATCTCGATGCGCTCGATCACGCCGGTCCTGACGGACGCGTCCGAGCCCATCCCGGCCGCGCCGCCGCCGTCGGGATCGCAGACGATCCGGACGATCTTGCCGGCGTGCGACCCGCCTCGGGCGTGCAGCGTCGTGACCGCCCCGGTGGCGGTGAACTCGCCGGGGCTGGTCAGCGCCGGCCGGTTGGCGTAGCCCAGATCGTTCAGCCGGTCCGCGATCTGTACCGGGCCCAGCCACTGGCCACGGCGGACCTCGAACGGGCGCGCGAACACCCGCGGCAGCGTTCGGACGCGTTCGCCTCGCAGGCGTTCGTCGATGACGCGGGCGAACGAGAAGTAGTAGTAGGTGCCGATCCCCGCCGCGACGAGGGTCGGTACGAGGAGAATGATACCGAGAATCCGGCGCAGGCGACGGCGGCGAGGCCTGACGGGACGGCTGGGTTCCTGCGGACGTGACGAGGATTCCACGGTCTGCCTACACGATCAGCACCCAATGCCGGCCGAGGTCCAGCGGCAGATCGCTCATGAGCCGGTCAACGAGGGGGGGACCGTACCGGTTGAGGAACGAGACGAACCCCACCGTGCGTTCCTGGGGATGCCCGCCCGGAAACGCCTGGGCCTGCGCGCGGGTGAACTGGCGGCGGAGCGTGTCGTCCCGCTTCTTCGCCGCGTGGATGATCTTCGTGTGCAGGCCCTGCAGGTCGTGCCGCATCCGGCCGAGGACCGAGCGCGCGGCCCCCTCCAGCGTGGGATCGATGGCCGGCACCGCGGCGATGAGCGCCTGCATCCGCGCCTCCACCTCACCGGTGGCTTCGTGGAGCGCACGCTCGACCGACGGTGGCAACTGCGCCTCGAGGAGGTGGTTGAGCGCGCTTTCGTCCTGAGCTTGCAGCGCGTCGAGCGGGATGCCGTAGCGCCTCACGAACCGGTCAGCCGCCGGTTCCAGCAGGGTGGCTGACGCCCTCGGGCACATCAGGGGCATCGGCACCCCGAAGTGGTCGTACACGGTCTTCAACTGGCCGAGGTACGCCAGTTCGTTGGGGCCCGCCACATACGCCACGGTGGGGAAGAGCGCGTCCTGGATGATCGGGCGCAACAGCACGTTGGGGCTGAACCGCTCCGGCGTGCGCCGGACATCTTCCAGCAGGGTTGCCAGGTCGGTTCGCTCGCTGCCGACCGCGAACCCGCTCTCGCCGAAGTGGATCGCGACTCGGCCGTCCCCGAGGCTGAAGAGCGCCAGACTGTCGAGGTGGGGCTCGACCTGGGCATGGTACCCCAGCGCCGTGAGGCGGCGTCCGGCTTCAGCGGCCAACTCGGCCGTCCGCCCGGGATACGCCACCTCGCGGGCGAAGACCTCCCGAACCAGCGGTTTCGTCGCCGGGTCCGACGAGTCGTACACGACCAGCCCGTGTGCTCCCAGCACGCCCTCGAGCCAGCGGCCGAACGCATCGGCCATGCGGGTGCCCGGACTGTAGGACGTGCGCAGCCGGGTGAGGAGCGTTCCCGTGAACTCGGTCGCCGGCAACATCGCCGCCAGGTCGTCCACCGCAGTCTGCGCGGCCGCATCGAGGACGAGCGAGGCCACCGGCAGGCTGCCGGCTCCGGGCGGACCCGGGAGCCGGACGTCCCGCAGGTGGAGATCGGCGTCGAGAACCCGGACCCCCGCCACTTCCTCCCAATCGTGGTCCTCGCCGTCGATCCAGAAGACCGCCACGCCAGGGACGCCGTACTGCGCCGTCAGACGCGATGCCAGTTGGAGGGCCGTGACCGCTTTGAGCAGCGTGTACAGAGGTCCGCCGAACAGACCTGCCTGCTGACCGGTCACCACCACGACCGCCGACGGATCGGCCAGGCGACGCAACGCGGCCTGCGCCTCCGGGGCAGCCCCTCGCCGCTGCTGCTGCCGGCCCAGAGCGGCGACCAGCGCCTTCCGGTCCCGCGGGTAGGCCAGGGTTCGATCGATCGCCGACGCCCAGTCCCGGCCGTCAGCCGGGTTGCCGGCGTAGAACGGACTCAGCCTCGCGAAGTCGTAGGCATAATCCAACGCCAGGCGCCGGAGACCGGGCAGGCGACGGATGTCGATGCCCTGGACGCGAGGGTCGGGTCCTGGGGGTTCAATCTGCATGGTCACGAAGACCCTACTGTCTCAGAGCCCTCGGGATGTGTCAAGCCGACCCGCGCGCGGCGTACTCGTTGATGCATCAGAAGTTCCGTGTTAGCATCGGCCAACGATTCATCCGAGACGTTGACGCCCGGCACATCCTACGTTCCGCCACCCGCGTTTGGTCGATTCCGGCTCCTCCATCAGATTGGTGCTGGCGTCCTGGGGCCGGTGTTTCGCACGCACGATCCCGAGGGCGATCGCCTGGTCGCCGTCAAGGTCTTCGCCATCGATCTGACGCCTGAACAGGCGGCGGAGTTGGCGACCATCCTGGATCGGCTCCGCCTCATCGAGGTGCAGGCGGCGTCGGTGACGGGCGTCATCGCCGCCGGCGTCGAAGACTCGGTCGCGTACCTGGCCCAGCAGTACGTGCCCGGCGAATCGCTGGACGCCGCCGTCCGCCAGTACGGTCCGGCGCCGCCGGCTGATGCGGTCCGTCTCATCTCCCATGTGGCCGCCGGGCTCGATGCGGCCGCGGCGACCGGCCTGTTTCACGGCGCGCTGCACCCGCGAGACATCCTGGTCACACCCGGGGAGACACACGTCACCGGCTTCGGCGTGGCCGCGGCGCTGGAAGCCGTCGGACATCGAGCCCCAATCCGCCGTCCCTATGCGGCGCCCGAGCGGGAGACCGGAGGCGAGTGGGGTGGGCCGGCCGATGTTCACGCTCTGGCAGCCATTTCCTACGAGGTGCTGACGGCGCGGCGCGCCCTGCCGGGGACCGAGCACCCGCTGCCGGGTCTTGCGGACATCAAGGCCGTCGATGCCGGGGCGCTCCACGAAGCAATCATGGCGGCCCTCGATCCGGATCTGGACCGGCGGCCACCGACGGCCTCCGCGTTCGCCGCGCTCTTTGCTTCCGCGTTGATGGGGACGGCGAAGGCCGGGGCGCCGGGTGCCCGACCCGCCCGTTCCAGGCGCTCGCGAGGCAAGGCAGCCAGGTTGCCGGGCCTCGAGGACCCGCTGCCTGCAGCTATCCTCGGCGAGGCCGCTTCCGGGTTGGATGAATCACTCCCGACCGCCTTCGCCGCAGAGACCACCCCCGTTCTCGAGATCGAACAGTCGAGGTCCCTGTTGGAGCCCCCCCCCGAGGGCCGGCCTCCAACTGGGGCCGGGGACCAAGGATCGGGGATCGGTTCGGACGTCGGTCACACGACGGCGCTCAAGGGGAGCCCGGAGAACGCGGGAACGATGGCACTTGGAGTTTCGACGCCAGCCATCGTCGAGGCAATCCCCGCGTGGTCCGACGCGGCTGAACGCGAGGCCGACGAACCCACGCCACACTTGCCGGACGAAACCGAGCCGGACGTCGCCGCCTCTGCAGGCGAGGGCGAACCCGAACTCGGGGTCGCCGAGGCTGCGGCCGCCTTACCGGACGAGACCGCGCCGGATGTCGCCGCGCCTGCCGGCGAGACCGAAGCCGAGGTCGCCGAGGCTGGACCCGTCCTGCCGGGCGAACCCGAACTCGGGGTCGCCGAGGCTGCGGCCGCCTTACCGGACGAGACC
>CAYZYG010000023.1:0-887 GCA_964481395.1 uncultured Vicinamibacterales bacterium | reverse complement strand
GCGCCGGATGTCGCCGCGCCTGCCGGCGAGGCGGAAGCCGGGGTCGCCGAGGCTGCACGCGTCCTGCCGGGCGAACCCGAACTCAAGGTCGCTGAGGCAGTGGCCGCCTTGCCGGACGACACCGCGCCGGACGTCGCCGCGCCTGCCGGCGAGACGGAAGCCGGGGTCGCCGAGGCTGCACCCGCCGCACTGATCGAAGCCGAGCCAGCGTTCGTCGGCGCGTTGGCAGACGAGGCTGAGCCTGGGGTCGTCGAGGCGGCATCCGCTTCGCCCGTCGAGCCAGTACCCGCCTCGGTCGAGGTCAGCCTTGAACGGGGAGCGAGTTTCGAAGTGCCCGACACCGCCGTTCTTGGCGAGGCCCGCGACGGGCACGACGGGAGCCAGACCGAGTCTGCCCGGGCGGAGCGTGACGATGAGGTGGCGGCCTTCGACGATGGCGTTGCGCTTCCTGCTTCGGGGGAAGGCCCCGAGGTCGTGGTGGATCTCCCCGGACTGACGCTGGCGCATGAGCCTGCGGTGGCGTGGCAGCCTGGTGTGACGCCCGATATCGACGCGTTGTCGAAGCTGCTTGAAGGCGAACCGGTGTCGGGTTCGATCGAGCCAGGCGAGCGGGCCGAGCCCACAGCGGCCCTTTTCGGGGATACCCCGGCATCGACGTTCTCGCCGGAGAGCGACCTTGCCGCAGCCATCGAGAGCTGGCCGCGGGCCGAGAGGGCGGCCGGTTCGGCCACCGACGACGAGGCGGCACCGATCGGTGACGAGCAGCTCGAGTTCGATCTCGATGGGGCGTCCGGCCCGGCTGAATCCGCGGGGACGTCCGCGGACGACGTGTCAGGGACGGCACTCACGCGGGGTGCGGCACGGGATGACGAGACCATTGACGACTT
>CAYZYG010000022.1:0-53852 GCA_964481395.1 uncultured Vicinamibacterales bacterium | reverse complement strand
TTCGCGACCCGCCTGGAGGCCATCAAGTCGGGTGACATGCGCTCGCCCCTCGACCGGCGGACGACCGCCGACGTGGAGTGGCTGGCCGGCGCGTTCAACGACGCCCTCAGCTCGGTGAACCGGTTCCTGCTGCAGGGCATGAGCGGCGCCGTCATCACGCTGGACTCGCAGGGCCGGATCATCGGATCGAGCCCCGCAGCCGAGCTGGTGCTCGGCTACCGGGAAGACGAAGTGCTCGGGAAGCGCCTGAGCGAGGTGCTGGGCAGCCTCGGCCCCTCGAAGGCTGAGGTCGCCGCGGTCGAAACGGCCATCGCGCGCCACGAGTTCGCCGCGGTGGACGAGACCTTCATCCAGACGAAGGACGGGCGCAAGATCCGGGTGGGCCTGTCGGTCTCGTATCTGCAGAAAGCCAGCGAACGGGAGGGCGGTGAGGCGCCGGACGAGGTCGTCGGCGTCACGATCGGGTTCAAGGACCAGAGCGACATCCGCCACCTGCGCGATCAACTGCGGAAGGCCGACCAGTTGCTGGCCCTCGGCACCATGACGGCAGGCGTGGCGCACGAACTCCGCAACCCGCTCGCTTCCATGCGCGGCCTTGCCGAGCTCCTGGGGCGCGACTTCCAGGATGACGATCCGCGCCGCCGCTACGTGACGACGATGCTCGAGGCCATCGACCGTCTGAACGGCCTCGTCGAGAACCTGCTGCTGCTCTCGTCGGACGCCGGACCCACCCGCGAGCAGGTGGACCTGGCCCGGCTGGTGCGGGAAGTGACCGGGTTCATCGGCCATGGGCTGGGCGATCGGCGCATCACGCTCGAGACGGACGTCGAATCCGACGCCGAGGCGGCGAAGGTCCTCGGGAACCGCAGCCGTCTGATGCAGGCCCTGTCGAACGTGGTGCTCAACGCCGTCCAGGCAACACCCGAGGGCGGCCAGGTTACCGTGGGCGTCGGGTGCCGCAACGGGCGCGTCCACGTGCGCGTCCACAACACCGGGTCGTACATCGCGCCCGAGGTGACCAAGCAGCTGTTCGTGCCGTTCTTCACGACGAAGCCGACGGGCACGGGCCTCGGGCTCGCCATCGCGCGCCACGTGGTCACGTCCACGGGGGGCCAGGTGGACGTGGAGAGCGATCCGGATCGGGGAACGACGTTCACGATCGACCTGCCCGTCCTGACGGGCGGGCCGGCGACACCGGCGGCCGGGGTGACGGGCACCCGGGCCTTGACGAAGACGGCGTGAGCCGCCGCAGGCTGACACGACCATGTTCCATGTGCTGGTAATCGACGACGACGAGCAGATGCAGTTCTTCCTGAAGGAGGCGCTGAGCCGACAGGGGTACCTCATTACCCTGCGGGCAACGGCGGAGGAGGGGCTGCAGGTCCTGAAGAACGGGGACGGGGCCGACCTGATCCTCCTCGACATCCGCCTGCCGGGCATGAGCGGTCTGGATGCCGTTGGGGAAATCCTCAAGATCGATCCGCGCGTGCCCATCATCATCATGACTGCGCATGGCACGCGCGACAGCGCCATCGACGCCATCAGGAAGGGCGCGTACGACTACTTCACCAAACCGTTCCGCCTCGAGGAGATGGAGATCGTCATCAGGCGGGCCCTCGAGAAGCGGCGGCTCAACTTCGAGATCGAGCGGCTGCGCGAGGAGCTGGCATCGACGCCCGGCCACGGCTGGGCCCCCTCCGGCAGCCGGGCGATGACCGAGGTGATGCATCTCATCGATCGCGCGGCGCCGACGGACTCGACGGTGCTGATCCTCGGCGAGAGCGGCGTGGGCAAGGAACTGGTGGCCGAGGCGATCCACCAGCGGTCGGCCCGCCAGCACCGGCCCTTCGTGCGTCTCAACTGCGCGGCGATTCCCGAAACCCTGCTCGAATCGGAGCTGTTCGGGTACGAACGCGGCGCGTTCACCGGCGCGCAGAACCGAAAGCCCGGCAAGTTCGAACTGGCCGACGGTGGGACGCTGCTGCTCGACGAGATCGGGGACATGACGCTCTCGACGCAGGCGAAGATCCTGCGCGTGCTCCAGAGCCGCCAGGTCGAGCGCGTCGGCGGCACGACCACAGTCAACGTGGACGTCCGGATCATCGCGTCCACCAACAAGGACCTGCTGCGCAGCGTGCGGGACGGGTCGTTCCGCGACGACCTGTACTTCCGCCTGAACGTCATCACGATCAACGTGCCGTCGCTGCGGGAGCGGCGCGAGGAGATTCCCGGGCTCGTCGACTACTTCCTGGCTGAGGCGAACCAGCGGCTTGGCCGCACGATTCGTCGGCTGTCGTCGGACGCGATGGCCGCCCTGATGGCCTACGACTGGCCGGGGAACATCCGCGAGCTCAAGAACGCCATCGAGCGCGCGGCCGTCGTCACGGACGGGGAAATCGTCACGCTGGCAAGCCTGCCGCACCCGATCCGCCCGGCCGGCGTGGGGCTCGTGGCCGGCGTGGCCTCCCAGCAGTGGGAGACCTCCGGGTCCATCCCCCTCGACGAGAAGATGACCCAGCTGGAGCGGGCGTTCGTCATCGAGGCGCTGTCCCGCACGGGCGGGGTCCAGGCGCAGGCGGCCCGGCTGCTCGGCATCACCGAGCGATCGATCTGGCACCTCGTCAAGAAGCACCGCATCGAGGTCGAGAAGATCAAGGAGCGTGCGCAGGCCTAGGCCTCCGCGGGACAAGACCATGATTGGACAGATGCTGGTCGAGAGTCGGGCCATCTCCCAGGAGCAGCTGGATCGCGCCCTGCAGGAACAGCGGCGGTCCGGCGCCCTGCTGGGGGACATCCTCGTGTCCATGAAGTACATGTCCGAGGCCGACCTCGCGAAGGCCCTGGCCCGGGAAGCCCGCGTGCCGTTCGTGTCGCTCGACGATGTCGTGCCCGACCAGCGTGCCACTGGGCTCGTGCCCGAAGCGCTGGCCCGGCGTCACGTCCTCGTGGGGCTGTCGCGGAGCCCGGGGCGACTGCAGGTGGCCCAGGCCGACCCGTTCGATGTACTGGCCATCGATCAGCTCCAGCGCGCGGTCGAGATGCCCGTCGAGGTCGTATGCGCGCCCAAGGGCGCGATCCAGCGCCTGATCGACCGGGCGTACGGGCCCGGCACGGGCAGTCGCCTGTCTCCGTTCGTGGACGAGGGGCTCGCCGTCGTGGCCGACCCGGGGAGAGACGTTCCCACGGAGCAGTCCCCAGTCGTACAGCTCATCGAGATCATGATCGAAGATGCCGTGCGCGCCGGGGCCACGGACGTGCACATGGAGCCCGAGGAACGGTCCATCCGGATCCGCCACCGCATCGACGGCGTGCTGACCCACGTCGAGACGCTGCCCCGGGATCTGCTGCCCCCCATGGTGAGCCGGCTGAAGATCATGTCTGGGCTCGACATCGCCGAGCAGCGGCTGCCGCAGGAAGGCCGCATCACGCAGGTGGTCGCCGGACGCCCCGTCGACTTCCGGGTTTCGACCTTCCCGACTGTGTTCGGCGAGAAGGTGGCCATCCGCATTCTCGAAAAGGACAAGCTCGTCCGGGGCCTCGAGGATCTGGGATTCAACCGGAGGAACCTCGGCCTCTTCAGGGATCTGCTGTCCCGGTCGCGCGGGATCGTCCTGGTGACCGGGCCGACCGGCGCGGGCAAGACGACCACGCTCTACTCGGCCCTGAACGAGCTGGGCGGCCGCGACAAGAACATCATGACCGTCGAGGATCCGGTCGAGTACGAGTTCCCGGCCATCCGCCAGACGCAGGTACGCCCGCGCGCGGGGCTCACCTTTGCCACAGCCATCCGATCGCTGCTGCGGCAGGATCCCGACGTCATCATGATCGGCGAGATCCGCGACCCCGAAACCGCGCAACTGGCCGTCCGCGCCGCGCTCTCGGGCGTGCTCGTCTTCACGACCCTGCATACGCAGGACTCGCCCGGCGCCGTGCCGCGCCTGATGGACATGGGCGTCGAGCCCTACCTGCTGGCCTCCGCCGTGGCAGGCGTGGTGAACCAGCGCTTGGTCCGGCTGATCTGCCCGTCCTGCAAGGGCGCGGTCGCGTATCCTGGCGACGTCCTGGCGAAGGTCTCGCTGACGGAAGCGGACGGCGTGACGTTCTACAAGGGGGCGGGCTGCGACGAGTGCGACCGCACGGGATATCGCGGCCGGACCGGTGTGTTCGAGATCCTGATGGTGGACGAGCCGGTCCACGAACTGATCCGCGTGCGGTCGGACTCGAAGCGCATCCGCGACGCGGCGGTTCGGAGCGGGTTCAAGTCGATCCTCGACGACGCCATGTCGAAAGCCGTCCTGGGCCAGACGACGCTCGATGAAGTGCTGCGCGTCGCGTACGAGTGACAGGAAGCGTCATGCCGGAATTCGCCTACGTCGCAGTCGGGCCGAACGGGCAGCGGATCGAAGGCACGGCGGTCGCGCCAAGCGAGACCGCCCTGGCTTCGCAACTGAAGACCCGGAACGAGTTCCTGGTCGAAGCGCGGGAGGCGGGCGCGTCCCAGGCCGATGACGACGATACGATCGATCTGTCTCAGATCCGCGTGCTGGAGTCGATTACCCGGCGCGACGTGATCTTCTTCACGACTCAGCTCTCCACCGTCGTGGCCACGGGCGTCAACCTCGTCGAGGGGCTGCGCGGCATCGAGCAGCAGACCGTGAAGATCCCGATGAAGAAGGCCATCGCGGGACTCATCAGGAGCGTCGAGAACGGCGAGAGCCTCTCGGCAGCCATGGCGCGGCATCCGGCCGCGTTCGACGAACTGTATGTGAACATCGTGCGCTCAGGGGAAGCGACCGGGCGGATGGACAGAACGCTGGACGACCTGGCGGCGCAACTCGAGTGGCAGGACCGCCTGAACCAGCGCGTCCGGGAAGCGCTCACCTACCCGCTGCTCGTCATCGGCCTGCTGGCCGTGCTGCTCACCGTCCTCGTGGGCTTCACCATTCCACGGTTCGCGGCGGTCTACCAGAACGTCAACGCCGAAATGCAACTGCCGCTGCCGACGCGAATCGTGCAGGCCACGGCCGCTTTCCTCTCCGTCAACTGGCTCCCCGTCATCCTCGCTCTCGTCGTGCTGTACCTGCTCTTCCGGCTGCGGGTGCAGGAGGCCGATGGATCGGTGTGGCTGTCGAGGCTCTTCCTCCGAATTCCCGTGTTCGGCGAGGCCTACCGCAAGGTGGCGCTCTCGCGATTCGCCCGGTACTTCGGAACGCTGCACGAGGCCGGGCTCGAGGTGGCGCCGGCCCTGTCGCTCATCGAGCGCGTCATCGGCAACGCCTACCTCGCGCAGCGCTTCCGCGCCGCGGTGTCGCGCGTCATGGCCGGCGAGTCGCTGTCCCGGGCCCTGGCGGCCGCTGGGGAGTTCTCGCCGATCGTCATCCAGATGGTGGCTCTCGGCGAGACGACCGGCCAGATGTCGCGGGCGCTCGAGCAGGTCCGCCAGTACTACGACCGCGAGGTCGACCTCACCGTCAACCGCGCGCTGACCCTCTTCGGGCCCATCGCGCTCGTCGTGCTCGCGAGCGTGTTCGTGCTCATCGCAGTGGCCTTCTACCTGCCGCTGTTCAACCTCGCAAGGGCAATCCGATGACGACCCATCGAGACGCGTCCTCCGGCGGCTTCACCCTGATCGAGATCGTCATCATCATCTCGGTGCTGGCGATCCTGGCCGCCGCCATCTCCCCCGCCATCCTGCAGCAGGTGGTCGATACCAAGATCGACACGACCAAGAAGGAGGTCCGGATCCTCCACGAGGCCATCGTCGGCCGGAGCGATACCCCCGGCAGCTACGGCTTCGTGGGAGACCTGGGGCGCGTGCCCGTTTCGATCGACGAACTCGTCAAGCCCAGGCCCGGCACGCCCTTGTACACCACGGAGACCGTCCGGGGCGTCGGCATGGGCTGGAAGGGGCCCTACATCAACGTGGGAGACACGAAGGACGACTACCTGAACGACGCGTTCGGCCGGCCGTACCGAAGCGTCTACGGGCAGATTCGCAGTGCCGGACCCGACGGCGTGTTCGACAACGAGGACGACATCGTCTATCCGCCCTCGCCGCCGGTCGTGACCGGCCGGGTGATGGTCACCATCAAGCGGATGTCGGCCGAGGACACGAGCTTCACCATCGACCCGCCCAACTACGAGGTCCGTCTGCACTTCTCGAACAACGGACAGCCCGGCATGCTGGCGGACAACATGGCCCCGTTCATCTTCGAGAACGTGCCCCAGGGCATCCACGCCATCGAGGTCATCCGCCTGAAGTACAACCAGCTCGTCGTGGCCGACACGATCCAGACCTTCGGCGGCGGCGCGACCAAGCTCGTGGAGCTGTTCTTCCGCCTGTAGGGGCTCGGGCCGACACGATCAGTGGCCCGGCCTCTCCCGCCACGCTCACGTCCGGTCTGTTGTACACTCGGGAACCCGGGGCCCGTGCCGGACGTCTCTATCCTTGAGGCGGACTGTGCCCAGTTGTCGGTGATGAGCGACGAGTCCTCGAGACCGAGAACTGACAACTGAGAACTGACAACTGATCCAACCGGATGTGACCCATGTCGCTGATCGAAACCCAGGACCTCTGGAAGACTTATGTGATGGGGACCGAGGAGATCCACGCGCTCCGCGGGGTGAGCATGGCCATCGAGCGCGGCGAATACGTGGCGATCATGGGGCCGTCGGGGTCCGGCAAGTCCACGCTCATGAACCTCATCGGCTGCCTCGACACGCCGTCCAAGGGCAGCTACCTGCTCAACGGCAAGCAGGTCGGCCAGATGAACGACGACGAACTGGCCCGGATCCGCAACGAGGAGATCGGGTTCGTCTTCCAGACCTTCAACCTGCTGCCCCGCGCCACGGCCCTCCACAACGTCGAATTGCCGCTGGTCTATGCGGGGGTGCCCGCGAAGGATCGGCTCACCCGGGCCAAAGAGGCGATGCAGAAGGTCGAACTCGCGGACCGGATGTCCCATCGGCCCAACCAGCTCTCGGGCGGCCAGCGTCAGCGGGTGGCCATCGCCCGGGCGCTCGTGAACAACCCGTCGATCATCCTCGCGGACGAGCCGACCGGCAACCTCGACTCGAAGACCGGTGCGGAGATCATGGGCGTCTTCGATCGCCTCTCGGCTGCCGGCAACACCATCATTCTCGTGACCCACGAGCACGACATCGCCGAGCACGCCCGCCGCGTCATCCACATCAAGGACGGCCAGATCTCGGATGACGTGAGGAAGGCCGCGTAGGGCACGGGCGGAAGACAGTAGACAGTAGACAGTAGGAGAGAGTGCCGGCCGGGCGCCGGCACCCGTCTCATCGATTTCCCTGCCGACGAGTCTCGGCCTCTACAACTCGCAGGACGGCCCAAGAGCCACTGGGCAGCGTTCGAGGCTGTCTACGTTCGGGACGGCCGGGACGGCGCACGACGCAGGCTGGCCGGGTGCGGGCCGCGCGGCTTCGTCGCACTTTCCCGACAGCTCCCCAGTCCCCCAGCGCGCTGAAGCGAGGTGAGCGCGGGCGGCGAGCGCGCGACCGCCTCCACTGTCTACTGTCTACTATCCACTATCTACTGACGGTTCTTGAGCGTCACCGCACCGCCGCCTCGTGCCCCGGGGCCACTTCGCGAAGCGGGGCCGTGAGGTCGATAGCCGACGGATCGAACCGGACCCGTTCGTGACTGCCTCGCCCGTCAACTGGCGGCACCGCAGAGAGCAGCGCGCGCGTGTAGGGGTGGAACGGTGCGTCGAACACGTCCACCGTCCGACCCGTTTCGACGATGCGGCCGCGGTACATGACGGCGACGCGCGGGCAGAGGTGACGGACGAGCCGGAGGTCGTGCGCGATGAACAGCATCGTCAGCGACAGGTCCTCCTGCAGGTCCATCAGAAGATTGACGATCTGCGCCTGGATCGAGAGGTCGAGGGCCGACACCGGTTCGTCGGCGATCAGAAACGACGGCTCCAGCGCAAGTGCCCGCGCGAGCCCCACGCGCTGGCGCTGGCCGCCCGACAGTTCATGCGTTCCGCGGGCCGCGAGGGCGGGATCGAGGCCCACTCGCTGCAGCAGGGCATCGACGCGATCCCGTCGCTCGACCGGCGCGCCGACGCGATGCACGATCAGGCCTTCTTCGATCGTGTCACGGACACGCATCCGAGGGTTCAGCGAGCCGTGTGGATCCTGAAACACCATCTGCGCGCGCCGCCTCAGACTCCGCAGTGCCGCGGCGGGCAGGGCGAACACTTCCTCGCCGTCGAACTCGAAGGAGCCGGAGGTCGGCTCGATCAGTCGAAGCAGGCAGCGCCCGGTCGTGGTCTTGCCGCTGCCCGATTCGCCCACGAGCCCGAATCGCTCGGCCCGTTCGATCGAGAAACTCACACCGTCAACGGCGCGACGGGCCCGTGCGCGGCTCCATGGCGCGGGACGGGACGGGAAGGCTTTCACGAGGTCGCGCACCGCGACGAGCGGCTTCACGACTCCTCCTCCGCGAGCAGCAGGCACGCGGCCCGGTGCCCGGCGCCGTACGGACGCGCATCCGGGGAGAGGCTGTTGCACGCGTCGAGCCGCTCAGCGCACCGAGGGGCGAACGCGCACCCAGCCCGACGCTCGCCGGCGCGCGGCACGCTCCCCGGGATGGCGTGAAGCCGGGCGCCTGGGCGCGATCCCGGAACCGACGCCAGCAACCCCCGGGTGTACGGGTGGGCCGGCGAAGCCAGGACGCTCCGGACGGGGCCGTCCTCGACGAGCCGCCCGGCGTACATGACCGCGACGCGATCGGCCATGCTCCCGACCACACCCAGGTCGTGCGTGATGAGCAGCAGCGACAGCCCGTGCGTCCCGCGCAGGTCGCGGAGCAGATCGAGGATCTCGGCCTGCGTCGTGGCATCCAGTGCCGTTGTCGGCTCATCGGCGATGACGAGCGACGGCCGGCACGCAAGTGCGGCGGCGATGACGGCGCGCTGGCGCATCCCGCCCGACAGTTCGTGCGGGTAGGCGCGGCCCCGGAGGTCCGGGTCTGGGATGCGGACGTCGTCGAGCAGGTCGATGGCCTGGCGTCTGGCGGCAGCACCGCGGGCCACGCCGTGGACCGCCAGCGCCTCGGCGATCTGTTCGCCGATCGTGAACGAGGGATTGAGCGCCGCGGCGGGGTCCTGAGAGATGAACCCGATTCTCGCGCCGCGGATCGTCCGTCGCTCGCGTTCGCCCATGGCCAGCAGATCCATCCCCTCGAACGAAATGGATCCGCCGCTGACGCGCCCCGGTGGAGGGAGAAGGCCCAGGATGGCGAGGGCCGACGCTGACTTGCCGCACCCGGACTCACCGACCAGGCCGAGCGTCTCGCCCCGATCGACGCGGAGGCTGACGTCGTCGACCGCGCGAACGGAGCCGAACTCGACAGCCAAGTCGGTGACGAGGAGCATTGCAGTCGTCAGTTGTCAGTCGTCAGTTATCAGTTATCAGTTATCAGTTTTGAGTTCTGAGTTTCAAGTTTCGAACTTCAAGCGTCGAGTTCGGAGTCACATCTGCCCTAATCCAGCAGCGCCTCCCGGAACTCGCCGAACTCGGCTCGGAGCGCATCGGCGATCTCGCCGACGGTGGCCTTGGCCTCGACCGCGGCCACGATGGAGGGCACCAGGTTCGTGCCGCTGCGGGCGGCCTCGGCCACGGCGGCGATGGCCGCGTCCCACTCCCGGGTGCTCCGGCCAGCCCGCATCTGCCGGAGACGTTCGATTTGTTCGCGCTCGACCGCCGGGTCTACGCGCAGCAGGTCGATGGCGACCCGCTCGTCCGTGGCGAACCGGTTGACGCCGACCAGCACCTGCGCGCCGTGATCGATGGCCTTCTGGGCCTCGTAGGCGGCGTCCTGAATGGCCCGCTGCACGAAGCCGGACTCGATCGCGGCGAGGGTCCCGCCGAGCCGGTCGATCCGGGCCAGCAGATCACGCGCCTCCGCCTCGATCCGGTCGGTGATGGCCTCGATGGCGTACGAGCCGGCCACCGGGTCCACGGTGTTGGCGACGCCCGACTCCGCCGCGATGATTTGCTGGGTCCGGAGGGCGATGGCCGCCGAGGCCTCAGTCGGGAGCGCGAGCGCCTCATCGCGGCTGTTGCAGTGCAGCGACTGCGTGCCCCCGAGCACCGCCGCCAGCGCCTGCAGCGCCACGCGGACGATGTTGTTGTCGGGCTGCTGGGCCGTGAGGGTGCTGCCAGCCGTCTGGGTGTGGAAGCGCAACTGCTGGGCCCGTGGGCTCGTGGCGCCAAACCTGTCCCGCATGATGGTCGCCCACAGCCGCCGGGCGGCGCGGTACTTCCCGATCTCCTCGAGGAAGTCGTTGTGGGCGTTGAAGAAGAACGACAGGCGCGGGCCGAGCACGTCCACGTCGAGTCCGGCGTCCACCGCCGCCTGCACGTACGCGATGGCGTTGGCCAGCGTGAAGGCCACCTCCTGCACGGCGGTCGACCCGGCTTCGCGGATGTGGTAGCCGCTGATCGAGATGGTGTTCCAGTTGGGCAGATCACGCTCGCAGAAGGCAAAGATGTCCGTGACGAGGCGCATCGACGGGCGCGGCGGATAGATGTACGTGCCCCGGGCGACGTACTCCTTCAGGATGTCGTTCTGCACCGTGCCCGAGAGCTTGGCGAGCGGTACCCCCTGACGTTTCGCCACCGCGATGTAGAGGGCCAGCAGGATGATGGCGGTGGCGTTGATCGTCATCGAGGTCGATACGCGTCCAAGGGGGATGCCCTCGAAGAGCGTGGCCATGTCCTCGATCGAGTCGATGGCGACGCCGACCTTGCCAACCTCGCCGAGCGCCAGGGGATTGTCCGAGTCGTAGCCGATCTGCGTCGGCAGGTCGAAGGCGACGCTCAGCCCGGTGACGCCCTGGGCCAGAAGGTAGCGGTACCGCTCATTCGACTGGGCGGCCGTCCCGAAACCGGCGTACTGCCGCATCGTCCAGAGACGGCCCCGATACATGGTGGGCTGAATGCCCCGGGTGAAGGGAAACGAGCCCGGAAACCCGAGCACGGCTGCCGGATCCCAGGCGGCCCGGTCGTCGGGCGTGACGAAGGCGCGCTCGCGCGCGGCTGGAGGAGGGGTCGTCGACATGATGGTCTCGTGCCGCCGGAGAGAACGGCTATGAGCCGAGCTGTGCGATGGCCGCGCGCCCGGCGTAGTGGGCCTGGCTGCCCAGTTCCTCTTCGATGCGCAGCAACTGGTTGTACTTGGCGATGCGGTCGGTCCGGCTCGCGGAGCCGGTCTTGATCTGGCCCGCGCTCGTGGCCACGGCGAGATCGGCGATCGTCGCGTCCTCGGTTTCGCCGGACCGGTGCGAAATGACCGTGGTGTAGCCCGCCCGGTGCGCCATCGCGATGGCGTCGAGCGTTTCCGAGACGGTGCCGATCTGGTTGAGTTTCACCAGCACCGAGTTCGCCACGCCGCGTTCGATCCCCTGCGCGAGAATCGACGGGTTCGTGACGAACAGATCGTCGCCGACGATCTGGACCCGCGAGCCGAGCCGGTCCGTCATGGCCTTCCAGCCGTTCCAGTCGGCCTCCGCCAGCCCGTCCTCAATCGAGACGATCGGGTACCGGGCGACCCAGTCGGCGTAGAGCGCCACCATCTCTCCGGACGAGCACGCGGGGGCGCCGGACTTGGTGAACACGTAGCGGCCCTCGGCCGAGGCAGGCGGATCCCACGGCGTCGAACGGGGCGCCGCTTCGTCCCAGAGCTCGCTCGCGGCCACGTCGAGGCCGACGCAGATATCGCGGCCGGGCTTGTACCCCGCCTTCTCGACGGCTTCGAGCACGAGATCCACCGCCTGGGCGTTCGACGTCAGATTCGGCGCGAACCCGCCCTCGTCGCCGACACCCGTGGCGAACCGGCGCTGCTTGAGGATGCCGCGCAGCGCGTGGAACACTTCCGCGCCCGCGCGCAGGCCGTCCCGGAAGGTGGGGAGGCCGAGCGGGAGCACCATGAATTCCTGGAAGTCCACGGTCGAATCCGCGTGCGCCCCGCCGTTGAGAATGTTCATCATCGGGACCGGCATCACCCAGTCCCCGGACGCCGGCTGTCCGAACAGCTCCCGGAGGTGCCGGTACAGGGGCACGCGGCGGCTCGCGGCGGTGGCCTTGGCGAAGGCCATCGAGACGCCGAGCAGAGCGTTCGCGCCGAGGCGGCTTTTCGTCGGGGTGCCGTCGAGCTTCAGCATCGCCTCATCGAGCGAGCGCTGGTCGAAGACTGCGCCAGCCAGCGCCCGCTGAATCTCGCCGTTGACGTTCGCCACGGCCGTCTGCACGCCTTTGCCGAGGTACCGCCGCTTGTCGCCGTCACGCAGCTCGAGCGCCTCCCGTTCACCGGTCGACGCGCCCGACGGCACGGCCGCCCGGCCGAACGAACCGTCGCTCAGCGTCACGTCGACTTCGACTGTCGGGTTGCCCCGCGAATCAAGAATCTCCCGGCCCACAATCGATGCAATGGTCATGATGGGACTCTTCGATATCAGTAGTTAGCAGACAGTAGACAGTCGATAGACAGTAGAACGCATACAGCAGAGACTGCGGTCTGGCGCCGGGAAGCCGGTCCCGGTACGAATCGGGGACATGGCGCCGTTGACACCGCCGGCCAGTCACGGCGCGGTCACGGCCTCGGCACCACGACGATCCGCGTCCGCCTCGAACGCCAGCACCTCGGCGCTGACGGGGCCGACCAGTGGTTCTTCACCCGACGTCACGACGACGACCCCCCCCTCCGTGACCGTGTGCCGTCGTTCGTCCTCGACGCGATCGTACCCGATGATCGCCCCGCGCGGGATCTCGACGTCGCGGTCCACGATGGCGCGCCGGATCCGGGCGTGCCGGTGGACGCGGACGCCGGGCATGAGGACACTCTGCTCGATGCGGCAGAAGCTGTGGACGCGCACGTTCGGCCCGAGGATGCTGCCGCTGACGAGGCTTCCGGACACGATACATCCGGCGGACACCATGGAATCGAGCGCCTGGCCGCATCGCTGCCCCTCGTCGGCGAAGACGAACTTGGCCGGAGGCGCCTGCACCTGGTGGGTGCGAAGCGGCCAGAGCGGGTCGTAGAGGTTGAACTCCGGGTTGACCTGCACGAGATCCATGTTGGCGTCGTAGAACGCGTCGAGCGTCCCGATGTCGCGCCAGTACTTCGCCGCTTTCCGGTTCTCGTCCGTGAACTGGTAGGTGTACACCCGTGCGGTGTGGATCAGGGCGGGGATGATGTCGCGGCCGAAGTCGTGGGCCGACTCTCTTCTCGCGTCGGCCCGCAGCGCGTCGACGAGCACGTCCGTGTCGAACACGTAGATTCCCATGGACGCGAGGGACTGGTCCGGGTTGTCCGGCATGCCCGGCGGGTCGGCCGGCTTTTCCAGGAAGCCTCGGACGCGGCCGTCCGGGCCGGCGTCCAGGACGCCGAACCGGGACGCGTCCGTCCGGGGCACCTCGATGGCGGCGACGGTGACTTCGGCCTGCCGATCCTTGTGGGCGCGGAGCATCCGGCCGTAGTCCATCTTGTAGACGTGGTCGCCGGCGAGCACGATTACGTGGCTGGGATGCTCGCGCCGGATTGAGTAGAGGTTCTGGTAGACCGCATCGGCCGTCCCGAGGTACCAGTTGTCGCTGACTCTCTTCTGGGGGGGGAGGATCTCGATGAACTCGCCCAGTTCCTCCGACACGACGTTCCAGGCCTGACGGATGTGCCGGTTCAGCGACAGCGACTTGTACTGCGTGGCGATGAACACGCGGCGGAAGCCGGAGTTGACGCAGTTGCTCAGGACGAAGTCGATGATCCGATAGGGGCCGCCGAAGTAGACGGCCGGCTTCGCCCGTTGTCGCGTGAGCGGGAACAGCCGCTCGCCAGCCCCGCCTGCGAGCACGATGACCAGCGCGTTGTCCAGCATGGGACGGACCCGGGAGGGGACCTCCGGGCTGTCACGCCCGGAACCGCACGAATCTTACCACAGGCCCCCGTCCGGCCCCGCCCGCCCCGCCCCTAAAGCTTTGACACCACGGGGACTTGGACCTATGATCGACTCTGATTCGGTCTATCGTTCCATGTAGCCTGGGGGTCGGGTGACCATGCAGAGTCGTCGTCTGGTGCGGCGGGTAGTCGTCGCGGGCGTGCTTTTCGTCACGGCGGGATCGGTGGCGTTCGCGCAGGCCGTCAAGGACAAGCGGGTTCAGAAACTGGTCGAAGAGGAGCAGCAGGCCGTCCTGAAGCTGGTCGACGGGCTCGAACCCGGCGCACCACTGCCGTCGGACTATGCGGTGCGGCTGGCCTGGGACTCGTTCAAGGCGAGCGAGCAGCAGACGTTCCTGCCCGTCACGATTGCATTTCCGGCGAAAGAGGCGAGCCCCAACGGATACACCCTCTACCTGCAGGCGACCCGTGCCGGCGAGGCGGGAAAGGCCCAGGCCGAGCGCGAGGCGGCCGAGGCCAAGAAAAAGGCCGACGCCGCGCGCAAGGCCGCGCTCGAGGCCGAAGACCTGACGGCGGTGCCGCAGGTGGAGACGACGCGCAAAGGTCCGTCGCCCGTCTACCAGCAGATCTACTACCTCGAATCGGGCAAGGCGACCGGGACCCTGAGCGTGTCGCGGGGCATTTCGCTGCAGCCGGGCGAGTACGAGCTGCTGGTGCTGGTACGCGACCGGACCTGGAACCCCGACCCCAAGAAGAACCAGGCCAAGAAGGAGGTCGTGCCGAAGGCCGGCGTCGTGAAGCAGACGATCACCGTACCTGACTACTGGGCGGACGGTGTCACGACGAGCAGCGTCCTGCTGGCGGACAAGGTCGAGGCCTTGGCGCAGCCACCCGGCCCCGACGCGCAGGAGAAGCGCCCGTACGTGTTCGGCAAGGACGAATGGCTCCCGGCGGTCGACACGAGCTTCGCGCAGTCCGAGTCGCTGTCGTTCTACTTCCAGGTCTACAACCCGGTGCTCGGCCCCAACAAGCAGCCGGACGTCAGCATCGACTACGCGTTCTACGTGAAGCCGGCATCCGAAGGGGCCGCGGCGAAGGAGCGCTTCTTCAACAAGACCGACACGGTGGTGTTCAACAGCACGACGCTGCCGCCGACGTTCGACGGGACGGTGCACGTGCTGCCCGGGGCCCAGCAGATCCCGCTCGCGTCGTTCGAGCCGGGCCAGTACCGGTTGGAGATTACGGTGACGGACAAGCTCGGCAAGAAGTCCGTCAAGCGGAACGTCGTGTTCACCGTCAGCTAGGAGGCCGCCGCCGGTCCCCCGGCTGACGCGTTCGTCGGGTGGCGCCGCCTGAGGAGGCGGCTTCGATCTGGGGAACTGAGACACTGATGACTCGCCTATCCACGCTCGTGGCCTCGGCCGTCGTCGTACTCACCGTGTCCGCCGCGCCTGCGAGCGCGCAGACCACGGGCGGGACCCCTGAACCGGTGACCATGGCCCGTGCCGGTCACGGGGCCATCCAGGGACTCGTACTCGATTCCCACGGCAAGCCGCTCGTCGGGGCAATGGTGTCCGCCCTGGGGGCCGCCGTGGCCTTCGCGCTGACCGATCGGGACGGCCGATTCAGGCTCGACGCGCTGCCGGCGGGCGCGTACACCGTGAGGATTCATCACGACGGGTTCGTGCCGTCGAGCCGGCGGATGGTCGATGTCCGGCCGCCTGTGCCTGCGCTCCTGTCGGTGACCATGCAGGCGATCGGGGCGGTGGCCGGCGAGATTCCCGTGCTGGCGGCAGGTCTGCTGCCGCTCGGGGCGGCGTCGGCGGCAGCCGGCGAGGCGAAGGACGGCGATGCCGAGACGCACGCGCACAGCGAGACCGCGTGGCGGCTTCGTCACCTGAAGCGGAGCGTCCTCAAGGATGAGGGCCGGCGGATCGATACGGTGCTGGCGAGAACCGAGCCCGACCAAGGGAACGGCACCGCGTTCGGCCGGGCGTTCGAATCCTCGCTGCGCGTGGCGGCGGCGCTCGTCGACGAACTGGCCCTCTCGGGCGAGGTGAACTTCGTCACGAGCGGCGCGTTCGACACGCCCGGGTCCTTCTGGTCCCCCGACACCTTCGCGGCGTCGAACGTCGCCTACGTCGCGTTGCAGGCCGGAGCCGGCAGCGCCGGGACCTGGTCGATTCGCGGCGCGATGAACCAGGGCGACGTGGGGTCGTGGTTCCTGACGGGAGGCACCCGCGGGCGGCCTACGGCGGGTCACCAGTACAGGGGCGGCTTTGCCTACGGCACACAGCGGTACCGGTCCGATGCGCTGTTCAGCAACACGGCGTTCAGCGGCGGTTCACGTTCGGCGGGCCTCGTGTATGGGTTCGACCAGTGGGATCTCGCACCTCGCGTCACGCTGGACTACGGGTTGACGTACGCCTGGCAGGACTACCTGGACCGCAGCGACCTCATCAGTCCCCGCCTGGCCGTGAGCCTGAAACCCGGCGGCGGGCTTCGCGTCCGGACCCTCGTCGCACGTTCCGCCATCGCGCCAGGCGCGGAAGAGCTGGTGCCCCTCTCGTCGCCGTTCGATGACTCGCTGGTCCTGCCTGCACAGCGGACCTTTTCTGCCTGGTCGGACGAGGGGATCCGGGCGCAGACCACCGACCACTTCGAGGTCGCCATCGAGCGGAGCTTCGACGACTTCCTCGTGGGTTTCCGCACGTTCTACCAGCGCGTGGACGAGCAGGCCGGCACCCTGTTCGCGCCGGCCACCGTGGACCGCCCGGCCGCGAGCCTCGGCCATTTCTACGTGACCAGCGTCGGCGACCTGCAGGCCCGCGGATGGGGGGTGAGCGTCGTCCGTTCGCTGGCCAGTGTCCTGCGGGGCACCATCGACTACTCGCAGACGACCGCACACTGGCAGGCGCCCGACGTCGACGGGAACGCGTTCGCGTCCATGGCGTTCCGGCCGAGGGACGAGCGGATCCACGATGTGACCACGTCGCTCGAAACGGACCTGGCCTGGACTGCAACGCGGGTCTACGTGCTCTACAAGCTCAATACGGCGTACGCCCAGGAGCACGGCGGCGAGCCAGGGTTCGACAGCCGGTTCGACGTGCAGATCAACCAGGGTCTTCGGTTCCTCGACTTCACGACGGCCCAGTGGGAGGTCCTGGTCGCGGTCCGTAACGTGTTCCACGATCCGACTTCCGAACGGTCCATCTACGACGAACTGCTGGTCGTGCGCCCTCCGAAGCGCATTGTTGGCGGCGTGCGGGTTCGCTTCTAGTCTCCGGCCAGTCTCGCCCGAATCCACATTCTTGAATGACCACTTCAGAGATGTGGATTGCGGGTGCTCCAGAGGAGGAATGGACCGCTTAAATCGTTGCAAACGAGAGATTTCTCGGTCTTGACGACGCGCCAGCTTGTGGTATGCCCCTTGCTTCGTTCAGATATCTTGGCGGCCGGTTCCACGACCTTCAAGTCAATGCAGGACAACCAGATACGGACTGACGATTCGCTGCGGGGCCATCAGGCCGGGGTGGGGCGTTCGCGCGCCCTCGGCTGGATTGCCGCGCTGACGGTGGTCGTCGTCCTGCTGGGTCTCGGTGTGGCCAACGTCGCCGTACGTGCGACGTGGTCCGAAGTCGAGGACGGCGTGCTGTGGGTGATGCGTACCCAAGGCGTGACCGCGGCCGAGATCGCGCCCAGGTCCGCTGCCCTCCAGGCGGACATCCAAGTCGGCGATGTCCTGCTGGCTATCGATGGCCGGCCGATTGAGAGCCCGGCCGATGTCGCGGCCGTCGCGCACGCCTCGACCGCCGAGTCGATGCTCACGTACACGCTGCTGAGACTGGGCACCCGCGAGATGGTGCACGTGCAGCTTGCGCCGATTCCGCAGGGGAACACCGTTCTCTACTTCATCCTCGCCGCGGTCGGCACCTTTACGCTGATCGTCGGCGCGCTGGTGCGGCTCCGCCGCCCGGCCGGCCAGGCGTCCCTGCATTTCTTCTGGCTGTCCGTTGCGTTCTTCGGCACGTTCGCCTTCTCGTTCAACGGCCGGTTCGACCTCCTGGACTGGGTGTTTTACTGGGCGGATGCGGTGGCGACGCTGGTGCTTCCGCCGCTGCTGCTGCACTTCACGCTCAAGTTTCCGGAACGGAGCCATGCCTGGATCCGGACCGCTCTCGGGGCGAAGGTCGTTCCGCTGCTGTACCTCCCCGCGCTGCTCATGGGCGCGGCGAGGATTCTCGCGATCGGCCGGCTGGACGCGAACTCCGAACTCATTCGCGTCATCGGCGCGCTGGATCGCGCAGAGCCGGTGTATCTGGCGGCCTACCTGGCCGGCGGGTTCGCCGTGCTCCTGTACGCCCTGGCCCATGTCCGATCCGTAACCGCGCGCCGGCAGCTCCGGTGGATCGTGTGGGGCACGCTGCTGGGTGGGACGCCGTTCGCGCTCGGCTACGCGCTTCCGTTCGCACTCGGGGCCGACCCGTCGGTCCGGATGGATCTGCTGGCGATTCCGCTGGGTCTGGTCCCGCTGGCCTTCGCGTCGGCCATCGTGCGCTACCGTCTGATGGACGTGGAGGTCATCGTCAAGCGAGGCCTCGTCTACGTCGCGGCCGTCGCGGCGATCATCGCGGTGTACGCGGTCCTGCTGCGGGTGGCCGGCTGGATGTTCCTGGGCGGATCGTCGCAGCACAACGCGGTCATTGCGATGCTGGCGACGCTCGTCATGGTCCTGCTGGCCCGGCCGCTGAAACAGCTCATTCAGGATGGGCTCGACCGGGCCTTCTATCGGGACCGGTACGACTACCGGCGCGCGCTGATTGGCTTCGCGCGCGATCTCAGCACCGACCTCGATCTCGATCGGCTGAGCCAGCGGCTGGTCACGCGGGTGACCGAGACGCTGGTCGTGGACCGGATGGCGCTCCTGCTGATGGACGAGTCGGCGGGACAGTTCCGCTGCATCCGGTCCCACGGCTTCGTGGGCACTCCTCCGCCGCTCGATCGGCACTCGCCGATCGGGCATCGCGTCGCTGCAGGCCACTCGGTGACGCTGGACGACCCGTCGAGCCAGCGGCGGTTCGAGGCGGAGGATGTGGACTACTGGCGCGACCAGGGCATCCACTACTTCATCCCGTGCGTGTCGAAGCAGACGGCCATCGCGGTCCTGGCGCTGGGCGAGAAAGAACGGCACGAGCCGCTGTCGAGCGAGGACATGGCCCTGCTCGTCGCCGTGGCGGCCCAGGTGGCGACGGCGATTGAGAACGGCCGGCTCTACCAGGCGTTGAAGGCGCAGGCCGATGAAGTCGAACGGATGCGTCAGTTCAACGAGAACATCCTCGAGTCGCTGGACGACGGCCTGGCGGTGGTCGACGGCGCCGACCGGGTGATCCGCTGGAACCGGGCGCTGGAGTCGCTGACCGGCTTCAGGCGTGACGAGGCGGCAGGACTGCTCCTGTCCGAGTTGCTGCCGGCGCCGGTCATCGAGGCGCTGCAGTCGGCTCGGGCCCAGCATCCCGGCGGGGCGGCGCTCTACCGCGTCCCGCTCTCGTCTCCGCGCCGTCCGGGCGAGTCCCCGCTCATCGTCAACATCGCGGTCGTGCCGCTCCAGGGTCATCAGCCCGGCGAATTCGCCCAGGGCACCATCATCGTGTTCGAGGACGTGACCGGCCGCGCGCGCCTCGAGGAGCAGCTCCAGATTTCCGACAAGATGGCGTCGATCGGGCTGCTCGCCGCCGGCGTGGCGCACGAGGTGAACACGCCGCTCACCGGCATCTCGAGCTACACGCAGCTGCTGCTGGAACGCGCGGACCCGGACCACCCCTCGACGAAGCTGCTGGAGAAGATCGAGCGGCAGACCTTCCGCGCCGCGAAGATCGTCAACGGCCTGCTCGCGCTCGCCCGGGGCGGGCAGGCGGCGGCCGAGCGCAGCATCGTGGATCTCAACGCGGTGGTCAACGACGTGCTCTCGCTGCTCGAACACCAGCTCAAAACGGTCAACGTGCAGGTGCGGCGCGACCTCTCCGCGCAGCCCGCGACCGTGCTGGGCATGGAGCACAAGCTGCAGCAGGTCTTCCTCAACCTGTTCATCAACGCCCGCGACGCCATGCCGAAGGGCGGGTGGCTCTCGATCTCGACGCGCACGGATCAGACGTCGGCCGTCGTCGAAGTGGCCGACACCGGGGCCGGGATCCCGCCGGACCAGTTGGCGCGCATCTACGACCCGTTCTTCACGACGAAGTCCATCGGCCAGGGCACGGGCCTCGGGCTGTCGATCACCTACGGCATCGTTCAGGAGCACGAAGGGACCATCAACTGCCAGAGCCGGCCGGGCGAGGGTACCCGGTTCACCCTGACCTTTCCCATCGCGCATGCGACCCAGCGGGTGCAGGCGGTGGGGCAGTAGCCTCCGGCTGCCGCCGGTCCGCAGGAGCCTATGTCGCGTCTCGGATCCGTGCTCGTCATCGACGACGAAGAGATCATGCGGGAGATCCTCGAGACCCTCCTGACCAGGGAGGGGTACGAGGTGCGCCTGGCCGAGGACGGGCCCTCAGGCCTCGATCTGGCCCGCAGCAAGCCGTTCGATGCGGCGGTGGTCGACGTCATGATGCCGGGCATGGACGGGCTCGCCGTGCTCGACGAGCTCAAGCGCATCGACGAGGACATGGCCGTGCTCATGGTGACGGCGTACGCCTCGGTCGACACGGCCGTCGGGGCGATGAAGCGGGGGGCGTTCGACTACCTCACGAAGCCCTTCAAGAACGACGAGGTGATCGCCGTGCTGCGCAACGCGCTGGAACGGCGGCGGCTCGTCATCGAGAACCTGGCCCTCAAGCGGAACCTCCAGGAGCACTACCACAAGTTCGACAACATCGTCGGGCGAGGACCGCGGATGCGTCAGGTCTTCGACCTGATCATCCAGGCGGCGCCGAGCCGGTCGACGATTCTCATTCAGGGAGAGAGCGGCACCGGCAAGGAACTGGTCGCACGGGCGATTCACACCCACTCGGCCAGGGCCGACAAGACCTTCGTCACGGTGAACTCCGGCAACCTCCCGCCCGACCTGCTCGAGTCCAACCTGTTCGGGCACGTGAAAGGCGCATTCACCGGCGCGGTCTACCCGAAGAAGGGCCTCTTCGAAGTGGCCGACCGCGGCAGCATCTTCTTCGACGAAATCGGCAACGTCCCGCTCGAGACCCAACCCAAGCTGCTGCGGGTCATCCAGGAGCGCGAGTTCATGCGCCTGGGGGGCGTCGAGACGATCAAGGTCGACGTGCGGATCATCGCCGCCACCAACGTGGATCTGCGCGAGATGATGGAGGACGGCCGCTTCCGGGAGGATCTCTTCTATCGGCTGCACGTCATCACGATCCAGCTGCCGGCGTTGCGGGAGCGCCGGGAGGACATCCCGCACCTCGTCCAGCACTTCCTGACGAAGTACGGCGAGGAGAACGGACGGACGGGGCTCGAGTTGATGCCCGAGGCGCTCGACCTGCTGGTGGAGTACTCGTGGCCCGGCAACGTACGCGAGCTCGAGAACGTCATCGAGCGGGCCGTGGTGCTCACGAACGGCCCGCGCATCGGCGTCGACCTCATCCCGGACCACGTGCGGCAGCGGTCCGGCTTCCACATTCCGCAGATCGTCGTGCCGCCGGGCGGGCTGTCGATGAAGGACGTCGTGACGGACTTCGAGAAGCGGCTGATCGAGTCGACGCTCGAGGCGGCCGGAGGCGTCCAGAAGCGCGCGGCGGAACTGCTGCGCATCCGCCCGACGACGCTGAACGAGATGATGAAGCGCTACGACATCCGGTCGCGCCGCCGGCGGAGTGCGAACGGTCAGGAGCAGGACGGCGACACGGAACCGGGGCCGTCCGGCGATGCGGATGCCGGCGCTCCGTCCGAGCACTGACGCCCTTCCCGGCCGCCGCCTAACGCCCGTCGCCTGCCGCCGGCTCCCTCCCTGCCGCCGGTCGCCGGTCGCCGGTCGCCTGTTCTTGCCTGCCGCCCGTCGCCTGCTTGCCCTGATCGGAGCCGAAGGGTCGCCGGCCTGCACTGAGCGCAGCCGAAGGGGCGCCTGCCGTGACCCTCCCCATCAACCGCTCGTACTTCCCGAGAATGACGTCCCACCGGTAGTGCTCGCGGATATACCCGCGTCCGTTCCGCCCCATGGCCGATCGCAGGCGATCGTCGTGCATGAGGAGGTTCAGGCACTCGACGAACTCGTCCCGGTCGGCGTAGTAGAGGCCGGCGTTGCTCCTGAGGCAGTGATCGACCAGCACGTCGCTTCGGGCGTTGGCCAGCACGGGCGTCCCGACGGCAAACGCCTCGAGTGCCAGCAGAGAGAGGCTCTCGAAGGGCGACGGCACGATGACGACGGTCGCGGCCTCCAGGGCCTGAAGCCGCTCGCGGTCCGGCAGCAGACCGGCGAAGCGAATGAAGGGCTCCTCGGGCAGCGGCATCAGCTTCACGCCCATGAGGGCCAGGGTGGCATGGCCGCCCGCCGCGCGGTACGCGCTGAAGTACTCGACGAGTTCCTCGCAGCCCTTGCCGCGCTCGATCCGGCCGCCGTACAGCGCGTACGGACCGTTCAGCCGGTGCCGGCGGCGGAATGGCGCACCGCGTGAGGCGCCGCGCACGGGCCGTCGCGAGAGATCGAAGAGCGTGCCCGTGTCGTCGTCCTCCTGCGCCTCCTGCTGGCGCGGCCGGGTAAGGGCCTGCTGCGGCAGATCGACGCCGCACCCGACGGTCTCTTCAGCGACGGCCCGGACGGAGAACCGCTCGGTCAGGAACCGGCGCTCCACGTCCGTGTTGTACGCGATCGCCGCCGGCAGGCTGAACACGTCACGATACAGCTCCAGGTGGATCGCCGGCTCGTCGTGGGCCGTCGGCACCAGCAGGCTTCGCGACGGCGCGACGTGCAGGCCGAGTACGGTGGGGGCGTAGAGGTACGTGAAGAAGATGAGCACGTCGTACGAGCCATGGTGACGCTCGAGGTGCTCGATCAGCGCAGGACACCAGGGCCCCTGGCGCCGCAGCCACTCGATCTCGTCGGCTCGCGAGTGCGCGTGATGGAAGATCCAGTCCGAGTACCGGTTGAAGTCTTCGATGTCGCGCTCGTGCGCGTTGGCGAAGCGGCGCACGGTGACGCCGCGCACCCGGTCGGCACCCTCGGGATACTCGTTCTTCCACGTGATGTAGTCCCGGGCGCAGGTCGTGAGCACGTCCACGTCGTGCCGCTCGGCCAGGCGCTCGGCGATGAGCCGGCAGTGGTACTCGGACCCTCCCAGGATTTCGGACCCGTAACGCTGGATGACGAAGGCTATCTTCACCGGAATCGCTCCACCAGCCGCCCCAGCTCGTCCTCGACACGCGTGGCCGCGAAGCTGGCCAGGCGCCGGCGCTGGCCGGCGATGACGCGCTTCCGCACGTCGTCGTCGAACGCCAGCAGGCCGAGCAGTTCGGCGGCGTATTCGAAGTCCTTCGGCGCGAACTCGACGCCCGCTCCGCCCAGCGTATCCGGGATGGCGGTGCACGAGTAGGCCAGGATCGGCAGGTCGGCGGCCATCGACTCGACCAGCGGCACGCAGAACCCCTCGTGCTCGCTCATCGAGATGTACACGCTCGACGCCCGGTAGTAGGTGGCCAGCTCCACATCCGGCACCGGGCCCGCGAACAGGAACCGGTCCGTCAGCCAGCCGAGCCGGCCCAGGAGCTCCCTGAGCTGGTAGTAGTAGCGGGGCACCCCGTCGATGCGGCCGACGAAGATGAAGCGGTAGTAGGCGTCCACGTACCGCTTGTAGTGCTCCGCGAGGCGGATGATGTCTTCGATGCGCTTGTTGGGCACCATCCGGCCCACGAACAGGAAGTTCGTGAGGCCGTCGTCGAGGAACTTCTCGAGGACCGGCACCCGACCGGCGCGGGTGATACGGTCGACGTCGACCGCGATGGGGAAGACGCCGGTTTCGGCGAAGCCCAGGTCTTCCAGCTCCCGGCGGTTGTACTCCGAGTCACCCAGGGCGACGTCCACCCGGCCCGCCAGGGACGCGAGTTCGCGGCGACCCAGGGTGGCGAGGCGGAACAGCCCCGGATCGTACGGAGCGAA
This sequence comes from uncultured Vicinamibacterales bacterium, assembly GCA_964481395.1. Taxonomy (GTDB): domain Bacteria; phylum Acidobacteriota; class Vicinamibacteria; order Vicinamibacterales; family JAKQTR01; genus JBFMFH01. Next base: position 29,826 of record CAYZYG010000022.1, on the reverse strand, counting down.
GAACCGCGCCGGCGTGATGTTGTGGTACTGCAGCACCTTGGCCGAACGGAGGCCGGCGAACGCCTCCGTCATGGGCGAGGGCAGGGCGAAATGGAAGACCGTCACGTCGCCGCGGCCGGCACCGGGATCGGAGAACGGCCGGGCCTCGCCCCGCATGTCCTCGTCGATGGTCAGGGCGAACAGGTCCGACGTGTGCCCCATCGCCCGGAGCAGATCGCGGACACGCCGCGCACTGTCTCCGATGGCGTCGCCGCGATGCGCCGCAGGGACCCACTGGTGAATCACCATCGCTCGCAGACCCTACCAGTGCAGGCCGCCCACGCGGCCTGCGGTCGGGAGCGCCCTGTAGAGGGCCGGGCGGAACAGGCGCAGCGCTTCGAGCCGGTCGGCCGTGTCGAACTGCCGCCAGAAGTCGAACGTCACCTCGACCGGCGGGAGCCGGGGCGCCGCGGCGACCCGATCGACGAACCCCAGGAGCGTGCCGCCGAAGTCCCGTGCCCGCAGGCGACCGAGTGCCGCATCCTGCCCCTCGATGATGCGATCCTGCAGCCCGGAATCTCCGGCCACGAGATCCAGCAGGGCGGCGACCTCCTCTGGATCGGCGTTGTCGTAGAGCACGCCCGCCCCGTCCATCGTCGCGACCACGGCCGTGCGCGCCAACGCCAGCACCGGGATGCGCTTGTAGAACGCCTCGATGAGCGGCACGCAGAATCCCTCGTGGGCGCTGGCGCACAGAAACATGTCCGCGATGTCGTAGTACGCCGTGAGCTCGGCGTTCGACACATGGCCCACGATGTGGACGTCGGAGACGTCGAGCCGCGCCACGAGGTGGTGCAGCATCATCAGGTAGCGCTCGAATCCGCCGTAGGAGCCTACGATGAGCAGGCGGGCCCTCGGGTTGTAGCGGCGTTTGTACGCGGCGAAGAAACGGATGAGGTTGTCGATGCGCTTGTTCGGGATGACACGGCCGACGAAGAGGATGTTGGTCCACTCGTCATCGAAGGCGCGCGCGATCGCATCGTCGGCAGGTCCATCCAGATGGGAGAAGTCGGGCACGACGGGCAGCACGCCGGTCGACGGGAACCCCAGCTCTTCCAGTTCCTGGCGGTTGAATTCGGAGTCGCCGAGCGCCAGGTCGCAGCGTCCCACATAGGCGCCCAGTTCGCGACGACCGTGATAGCACTGCCGCACCAGCAGGGTGTGGACCCCGACGAAGTACTCCGGCGGCGTAATGTTGTGATAGACGAGCACCATACGGTCGGGCAGCGCGTACGAGACCCGCGAGGCCTTCGAACCGATCGAGAAGTGGTGGATGAGAATGTTGTCCGGGTGCGACACACGGACCAGATCGCGGAAGTCCCGGGTGAGATCCTCGAGGCGGGGGTCCGCGGTCTCGACGAAGATGTCGGAGGCGAAACCAGCGGCGCGCAGCACGCGCTGGATGCCCAGCACCTCGTTGCCGATGGCGTCCCCGTAGCCCAGGGTTGCCAGCACCTGGTGCACCTGGCGCGGGCGCCCCGCCGCGTCCGTCACCGGCGGCGCTCCTTGCGGATCGATGGGCCAGACGGCAGGGCCCGGACCACGTCATCGGCGGCGGGCAGGCTGCGCCGGAACCGCGAGACCCACCCGGGCAGCGGCTCCTTCGGCGGGACAGGCGAGCCGTCTCGCTCCGCCCGCTTCAGCCGTTCGAACATGCCGACGTAGGCCTTCTCAATCACCGGCCAGGCGTAGTGCCTGGCAAAGAACGCGCGGCCGTTTTCGCCGAGCGCGGCGCGCACCGCCCGATCGGCCTGCAGGAGCGCCAGCGTTTCGAGGAACTCCTCGAAGGACTCGTAGTAGAGGCCGGCGTTGCTCCGGATGCACTGTCCCTTCAGCACATCGCAGCGGCCGTTGGCGAGCACAGGCCTGCCCAGCCCCCAGGCTTCGAGGGCGACCATCGAGAGGCTCTCGAAATACGAGGGCATGACGAGCGCATCGGCTGCGGCGACGGCGTCGAACTTGTCCTCGTCCGGAACGAAGCCGAGGTGGCGGATCCGCGGATGGTCCGGCACGGGCAGGACGGCCCTTCCGATGAGCACCAGCAACTGGTCGCCCCTGACGGCCCGGCAGTACTGCTCGAAGTAGCGGAACAGCTCCGCGCAGCCCTTGTTCTCGTCGATGCGCCCGACGTAGACCACGAAGGGCACGTCGATGCCGTACTTCCGCCGGAAGCGCTCGGGGCTGACGTGCTGCGGCACCTCGGAGCCGACGCCGACGACGACGTGGGGCACGGCGTCGTTGCCGGCGACGGCGTTGATCATGGCCCGTTCCTCGAACGAGTTGTACATGAGCGCGCGCACGCCGCGGAAGATCGGTCCGAACATGGACAGTCCGACGGCGCCGTCACGCTCGGCCGTCGGGACGAGGATGGCCTGCGACGGCACGGCGCGTGCTCCGTGCCAGGCGTGGTAGTAGCGGAAACTGAAGAAGACGAAATAGTCGTACGACGCGCGCGACGTTCGGACGAACGACACGAGCGCCGGCGACGCCGGCCCTTCGGCCTCGAGCCACGTCAGTTCGTCGCGCATCGAGTGACGCGCGGTGAAGACCCGTTGCGAGCGCCGGCCGAAGTCGGCCGGGTCCCGTTCGCGCCTGACCGGAAAGCGCCGAACCGTGATGCCGTTCAGCCGTGCCTCACCCGCGGGCAGCTCATTCCGCCACGTGATGTAGTCCTGCGCGCACGTGGTCAGCACCTCGACCTCGACATGGCGAGCCAGGTGTTCGGCGATATACCTGGCGTGCAGCTCGGCGCCGCCGTTGATGTCGAGGCCGTATCGCTGGACGACGACTGCGACCTTCACGGCTCGTCCGGACCGGGGCCGTCCGGGTCCGCCGGCCAGGCGGCCGGCTCCGGATCCGGGGCGGGTGTGGCGTCGTTCGACCCGAAGTCCTGAAACAGCGGGGCGCGTTCCACTCGCGCCGCGGCGTCATCGGACGGGGGCCGATCCGCCTGTGGTTCCCCCTGGTCCGGGGCCGGCGATCCCTGGCCCTGTCCCCGTCCGCGGCGGCGGCGCTTGCGCCGGCTCCGCTGGGCCTCGCCTTTGGCGATGGCCGGCGTCTGGCCGGCCTCGGGCTTGGGCTCGCTTCGGGGCCGATCGTCCCGGCGTCGTTCTTCTCCCTCCGCCTTCGCCGCGGGTTCCGCGTCCGGGCCGTACCCGGGCCGGTACTGGACGATGCTCTCGAGTGCACGCGCGCGCCGCTCGGTGAAGTCGAGACGGCTGCCCAGCGACTCGACCCGCATCTTCAGGTTCTTGACCTCGATGCCGAGTCTGGTCATCTCGAGCACCAGGTTGTGCGCCACCTCGTACCCCAGGGCGTCGAGCTCCGTCCGCCGGCTCTCGCGCTCCTGCCACTGCTCGAGGAAGCGATCGAAGCGCACCGCGCTCTCCCGGTTGATGGTGCTCTGCATGTTGAGCACATGGATGACCGGGTTCGGGTTGATGAAGAGCTTGAGGATCGGGTTGAGCAGCCGCCGGATGGCGTAAAGCGTGCGGCCCAGCGCCCCACGCGACGATAGGTACGCCGTCTCGGCCTCGAAGATGTAGTTGGGCGGCGCCGGCGGCACCGAGAGCGGCGCGGCGGACGGCGAGGGCCGGCCCTGGCGGTAATGCTCCAGCAGCTCGGAACGGACGCGCGTGGGATCGAGGAACTTCTCCAGCTTGATGCTGGCCAGCTCCCGGATCTCCGCCTCGGTGTAGTCGACGCCACGCTTCTCGCGGATCCGCGCACGGATCTGCTTCATGATCTGCTCGACGTCTACCGAGCCGGCACGGATGGAGAACTCGGGCGGCATGTCAGGCTCCAAACGGTCGGTACAGAATCACCACCACCGCCACGGCCCACAGCGCCACGCACACGAGCAGCGGGCGGTCCGTCAGCAGCATCTGCGACGGGCTGCCCCCGCCTTCGCGGCGGTGCACGAGGTAGAGGTAGCGGAAGATCCCGTACAACGCAAACGGTACCGTCAGCCCCATCAGGTCCGTCCCGAACTTCTCGACGGTTTCCGGGCTGATGCAGTAGAAGGTGTAGGCGATCAGCGTCGACGCGGTGACGACGCCGATCATCTGATCCAGCAGGTACGGGCTGTACTCTCCCAGGATCGGACGGTGCTCGCTCGCGCCGTCGGCCAGCAGCACGAGTTCGTGCCGCCGTTTGCTGAGGGCGAGAAACAGGGCGAGCAGGATGGTGCAGACGAGCAGCCAGTGGCTGATCGGGACGTCGATCACGACCGCGCCGGCAACCGCGCGCAGCACGAAGCCGGTCGCGATGGCCAGCACGTCGATGATGACGATGTGCTTCAGTGGCCCGGAGTAGGCTGTCTGCAGCGCCAGGTAGGCCACCGACACGATGCCGAACTCGCGATCGAGCCAGAACGCGAGGGCCAGGGCCGCCGCGGCCAGCATGCCGGCCGCGGTCACCGCGAGCCCGGGGCGGAGCGCACCCGACGCGATCGGGCGGTGCCGCTTGAGCGGGTGCCGTCGATCGGCCTCGGCGTCCAGGATGTCGTTGACGAGGTAGACCACGCCCGACAGGGCGCAGAAGATGGCACACGCCGCCACCGCGCGCGCGACGTCCCCGGGATCGAAGAGCCGCAGGCCGAAGAGTACCCCGGCGAACACCACCAGGTTCTTCGTCCACTGCTCGGGGCGAAGCGAGATCAGCAGGCTGGCGACGACAGAGACGGACGGCACCGCCCCCGAGGTCGGCGGGGCACCGTCCGGTCCGACTGGTTCAACGGGTCGCGCCATGCAGCGCGGAACCTTGGCCGCGTCAGGCGCCGAAGCTCTTGACCGCCTCGTCTTCGGAGTCGAACGCCTCGAACACCGTCAGCAGCTTCGTGATGGCCAGCAGATCCTTGATCCGCTTGGTGAGGTTCAACAGCTTCAGCTTGCCACCCTGGCGGCTGGTGGTCGTATACGTGCGCACCACCTCGCCGAGCCCCGCGCTGTCGATGTAGGGCACTTCGCCGAGGTTGAGGAGGATGTTCTTGTTACCCTCGGCAATGCACGTGTTGATCTTCATGCGCAGCAACTCGTCGCCGTCCCCGAGCGTCATCTTGCCCTTGAGGTCGAGGATGACCACGTCGCCAACCTTGCGTTCGTCAATCGTCATGGCGGATGTCCCTTCCCGTGTTGACGAAAAACCCGGTTATCGTACCCTGCGCCCCGAGGAGGGTCAACGAAACCCCGCTCCGGGGCCGCGTGTCGGACCGCCGCCCAGGGGGCCGGGCAGCGTCCGCGGTGCTTCAGCGAGGGCCGGCGGCCCTCATTCGTGACGACCCCGGCCACGCCGCTGCTGAAAACACTCGCGGCAGTAAACCGGCCGACCCTGCGTGGGCTTGAACGGAACCGTCGTCTCCTTGCCGCACGACGAGCAGGTGGCACGCGTATCGACGCGCTCGTGCACCAGGCTCGCTCCGGCCGGACGATGCGGGTGCTTCGCCTTGCACGCTTTGCACCGCTTCGGTTCGTTCTTGAAGTTCTTGTCGGCGTAGAAGTTCTGCTCTCCCGCCGTCCAGACGAACTCCGCCCCGCACTCCATGCACTGCAGGGTCTTGTCGTGAAACTGCATCAACCGCTCCCGCGGCTATTCGGCCTCGCGACGGAGCTTCTTGCGGCTGCGCTTGCGCGCGAGGGCCTGCTTGGCCCGCCGCTTGTCACCCGGCTTCAGATAGAACGAGTGCTTCTTGATGTCCTTGATGATGTCTTCCTGCTGAACTTTCCGCTTGAACCGCCGCAAGGCGCTCTCAATCGACTCGCCCTCCTGGATCTTGACTTCTGCCACGCTCGAACACCCCCCTTGGTAGTGGCGCTTGACTGAGGTTGAATATGCTAGGCTATCACAAATTCAGGCCGCGTCCGGAGGCAAACGCGCGCCCGTCGTGGATCCACGCGCCCGCTCCACGGCGCGTGCGTCACTCCCCTCCAGCCTCCACCAGGAGCCAGATCGCGCATGCGGATTCTCATCCTCGGCAGCGGTGCCAGGGAACACGCTCTGTGCTGGGCCATGGCCCGCGAACCGGGCGTCTCCGAGGTCGTCTGCGCCCCTGGCAACGCCGGCACCGCGGCGGCCGCCCGCAACGTGTCCGCCGACATCAACGACGCCCGCCAGGTCCGAGGCCTCATCGAGCGGGAGGAGATTGACTTCACGATCGTTGGGCCAGAACTCCCGCTGACAAAAGGACTTGTCGACACCCTTCGCGGGGCCGGCCACCCCGTCTTCGGTCCCACACGCACCGCAGCGGAGCTCGAGTCCAGCAAAGCCTTCGCCAAGGGGTTGATGGCGCGTTGGGGCGTGCCCACAGCCCGCTCGTCCGTCTGTGCGACACCCGGCGAGGCGCGCGAGGTCATCCGCAGGGGAACGCTGGGCTTCCCAGTGGTACTGAAGGCCGATGGCCTGGCTGCCGGGAAGGGGGTGGTCATCGCCCCGAACGAGCCCGAAGCCCTGGCTGCGGCCGCGGAGATCATGGAGAGCCGTCGGTTCGGCGAGGCGGGTTCCCGGCTGGTGGTCGAAGAGTGCCTGGCCGGTCGCGAGGCTTCGTTCTTCGCCGTGACGGACGGCCGTTCCGTCGTCGTGCTGCCGTCCGCGGAGGATCACAAGCGCGCCTGCGACGGGGACCGCGGACCGAACACCGGCGGCATGGGGGCGTTTTCGCCAAGTCCGCTCATCGACGACCGGATGCGTGACCGGGTGCTCGACGAGATCGTGTATCCGACGCTCAGCGGCATGGAGGCCGAAGGCCGGCGCTACACCGGATTCCTCTACGTCGGGTTGATGATCACCGCCGACGGGCCGAAGGTTGTCGAGTTCAACGCGCGGATGGGAGACCCGGAAACGCAGGTCGTACTGCCGGCGGCCGGAACCGGCCTGCTCGAGCATCTGGTCGCGGCCGTGCGGGGAGGGCTGGCGCCGACCGTGATCCACGCCACGCCGGATCGGTTCGTGGGCGTCGTGCTCGCGTCGGGGGGCTATCCTGAACGAGCCGAGACCGGGAAGACGGTGTACGGCCTGGAGCGCGCCGCGGCGCTGCCCCAGGTGCTCGTGTTTCATGCCGGCACAGCATGGCGGGACGGGAGTGTCGTCACCGCCGGGGGGCGCGTGCTGACCGTCGTGGGCCAGGGCCGCGATTTCGCGGAGGCTCGCGCGCGCGCCTACGAGGGCGCGGCCGCCGTCACCTTCGATGGGATGTTCTGCAGGAAGGACATTGGGCTGAGAGCAGTAGACAGTAGACAGTAGACAGTAGGGAGCGCGTCGCTCCCGGATCCCGGATCCCGGATCCTGGGGCCCGGGCTGAAGGAGTGTCCTATGAGTGCCGTGCAGGTTCTGATCCTGATGGGTTCCGATTCCGACGCGCCGGTCATGAAGGCCGCCGTCGATGTGCTCAACGAGTTCGGCCTCGCCTCGGAGGTGACCGTCGCGTCCGCGCATCGCTCGCCGGCGAGGGTCCAGCGGCTCGTAGCGGACGCACCGGCTCGAGGCGTCCGCGTGTTCATCGTCGGGGCGGGAGCCGCCGCGCACCTCGCCGGTGTGGTCGCGGCCCACACGACGCTGCCGGTCATCGGGGTCCCGATCGACTCGTCACCGCTCTCCGGGTTCGACGCCCTGCTGTCGACCGTGCAGATGCCACCGGGGGTGCCCGTGGCCACCGTCGCGGTCGGCAAGGCTGGCGCCACCAACGCGGGTGTGCTGGCGGCGCAGATCCTGGCGCTCGGCGATCCGGATCTCGCCCGTCGCCTCGAGGCCTACAAGGCCAAGCTCGCCGAGAAGGTCGAGCAGGCCGCGGCCCGGCTCCAGGCCGGCTGATCGTCGCGCCATGACGCCGTTCGGATCATCCGTGTCTGCGTTGGCAGCCCAAGCCTGTCGCGGGTCTGCCGTTGATGCCGGTGCGGAACCCGGGTCCCCGATCCCGGGTCCCCGATCCCGCCCTTCAGGTCCCCGGTCCCCGTCCTTCGCCGTCCTGACCTTCGGCTGCCGCGTGAATCAGGCCGATTCGTTCGACATCGAGCGGGTGCTGCGCGCGCGCGGCGCGTCGGAGGCTCCACCGGACACCGCCGACCTCGTCGTGGTCAACACCTGCAGCGTGACGGGCGCGTCGGATCAGGGGGCTCGACAGGCGATCCGACGGATCGCGCGTGAGAACCCCGCGGCTCGGGTCGTGGTCACCGGCTGCTACGCGACACGCAGTCCCGACGAGCTGGGATCCCTGCCCAACGTGGTCGGTGTCGTGTCGAACGCTCTGAAGGCGTCGATGGCGGCCGCGATCGACGACGCCTTTGGCCTGTCGGCCACCGAAGGCGTCGGCGCGGCAGAAGGGCCCTGCGGTCAGGCGCCAGGCGCCATGGGGCGGACGGCCATCCCGCTCCGCGTGCAGACGGGGTGCGACGAGCCGTGCGCCTTCTGCATCATCCCGTCGACGCGTGGGCCGTCCCGGAGCCGGCCCCTGGACGACGTGGTGGCTGAGGCCCGTCGCCTGGTCGGGGCCGGCTACCGCGAGGTCTGGCTCGTTGGCGTCCATCTTGGGGCGTACGGACGCGATCTGCCCGATCGTCCGTCGCTCGTGGACTTGGCGAGAGCATTGGACCGCGTGCCGCAGGACGTGACGTTCCGCCTCAGCTCCCTCGAACCGCTGAACTGCACCCCGGACCTCCTCGAGCTTGTGGCCACGTCGGACCGGTTCGCCCCGCATGTCCATCTGCCACTCCAGCACGGCAGCGACCGCGTGCTTCGCCTCATGCGCCGGCCGTACTCCGCCGCGTACTTCGACGGGCTGGTGCGGAACATCGCCAGCCGTCTGCCAGACGCGTCGATCGGGACGGACGTCATGGTGGGGTTCCCGGGCGAAACGGCCGAAGACGCCCGCGCGACAGCCGACGTCCTCGATCGTCTGCCGCTGTCCTACGTGCACGTGTTCCCGTACTCGGATCGGCCCGGCACAGAAGCCTCACGCCTGTGGCCGAAGGTCGACGGGGCCGTCATCCGTGCCCGTGCCGCCGAGCTGCGCGGCATCGGGAGGCGAAAAGCGGTTGGCTTCGCCGCACGGCAGATCGGGTCGGTGAGGTCCGGGCTGACGCTGGAGGACGGGACGATCGTCCTGACAGACAACTACGTGAAGGTGAGAATTCCACCGGGCCTGCCGCGCAACACGCGAGTCCGCGTGCGGATCGACCGGGCCGCACCCGACCTGGCTGGCGACGTCGTCTCACCGGGCGATTGTCGCTGAGGGCCTTCCGCGGCGCCTGGCATCCGTCAACGCGCGGATCGGGATCGCGCTGAGTTGATCCCCGATCCCCGATCCCCGGGTCCCGGACCCCGGATCCCTGGTCCCTCCCCTGTCGCCTATCGCCTGTCGCCTGTCGCCTGATCCATCGCCCTCCCCAGTCTCTGTCCTGGCGATCGCCGGCGCCCCTCCACCGCCAGCTGTCCGCAAGCCGCGCGGATATCGCGGCCACGGCTCTTGCGGACCGAGACCGTCAGCCCCCGCTCGGCGAGGATGCGTCCGAAGGCATCGACGCGTTCGTCGGACGGGCGGTCGTACGGAATACCCGCTGCCGGGTTGAGGGGAATGAGGTTGACCTTCGACTTGATGTCGCGGAGGAGAGAGACGAGGCGCCTGGCATCCGCGGGGCTGTCGTTGACGCCGGCGAGCAGCACGTACTCGAACGTGATGCGGCTGCGCTTTTTCAGAGGAAATCGGCGGCAGGCGTCGAGCACCGCCGCCAGCGGGTACTTTCGGTTGACGGGCACGAGCGTGGCCCGCTGGTCCTCGGTCGTGGCGTGCAGCGAGATGGCGAGGTTGGGCATCAGCGGTTCGCCTGCGAGACGCTCGATGGCGGGCACGAGGCCCACCGTCGACAGCGTCATTCGCCTCGGGCCGACGGCCAGACCGTCGGGGTCCGCCAGGATGTGGAGCGCCGTCATCGTGTGGTCGTAGTTGTGCAGCGGTTCTCCCATGCCCATGAGGACCAGGTTGAACCGCGCTCCGTGCAACGACGTCGCGTCAGCCAGCACGCGGACCTGGCCCACGATTTCGGCCGGCGTGAGCTGGCGCACCAACCCCATGCTGGCCGTCAGGCAGAACCCGCAGCCCATGGCGCAGCCAACCTGAGTCGAGAGGCAGAAGGTCTGAGCCGGCGTGTCCGGAATGTAGACGGCCTCGATGTGGCGACCGTCGCCGAGCCTCAGCAGGAACTTGCGCGTGCCATCGGCCGATGTGTCCTCGCGGGTTATGGCAGGGGTCGTGGTGCGGAAGTGCCGGGCCAGCAGACCCCGCTGCGGACGGGACAGCGTGGTCATGGCGTCGAAGTCGGAGACGCCTCGACGGTAGAACCACTGGAAAATCTGGCTGGCGCGGTACGGTTCGAGGCCGAGGGCCGACAGCGCTTCCGCCAGTTGGGGTTTCGTCAGGTTACCGATGTCCAGCGGACCCGCGTCCGCCTCCACGCGGCTCGTCATCCTCTCAGGGTACACAAAGGCCTCCGAATCCACACCCCGGGGGTGCCGAAGATTGTCCGGCCGTGCGGGTGCGCCGCCTTTCCCGTTGCCGGTGGGAGGAGGCGGTGTTATGATTGACATTTCTCGCTTGTAATGCTTTTCTAGTCAACAAGTTACGGAGACAGTCCCGGCAGGGCCCGTGGGCCCGGCAGAACAGACACGCGTATGGTGCATCGCGACGTGCTCGACAACGGCCTCCGGATCCTGACCGAGCCGATTCCCCATGTCCGTTCGGTGAGCATCGGCGTGTGGCTGGCCCGCGGATCCCGGCACGAAGGCGACCGGTGGCCGGGGATCGCGCACTTCGTCGAGCACATGCTGTTCAAAGGGACGGAGACCCGATCGGCCGAGGAGATCGCGCAGAGGGTCGATTCCGTGGGCGGACAACTCGACGCCTCGACCGGCAAGGAGAACGCCAGCTACGCGATCAAGGTGCTCGACGAGCACCTGCCGCTGGCCGTGGACGTGCTGTCCGACATCCTGCTGCGGCCGAAACTGGCGCCCGAGGACGTGGAGCGCGAGAAGCGGGTGATCGTCGAAGAGATCAAGATGGTGGAGGACACGCCCGACGATCTCGTGCACGAGCTGTTCATCCAGAGATTCTGGGCGGGGCACGCGCTCGGGCGGCCGATTCTGGGCACGCGCGAGAGCGTCGAGGGGCTGGCCGTCGACGATCTGCGGTCCTACTTCCGCGACGCCTACACGGCCGGGAGTCTCATCGTGAGCGCAGCGGGCAACCTCGATCCTGACCGGGTTCGCGAGCTCATCGAGGGGAGCTTCGGGGGGCTGGTGCGCGGCGCGCCGGTCGAGCCGGGGGCGCCGCCCGTCAACACGCCCCACGTCGTGGTGCGCGACAAGGACCTGGAACAAAGTCATATCTGCCTCGGCGCCGGCGGCTACCGGCAGAACCACGACGATCGGTACGCCTCGCTCGTGATGAACACGCTGCTGGGTGGATCGATGAGTTCCCGGCTGTTCCAGAACGTCCGCGAGAAGCGCGGTCTGGCGTATTCGGTCGGCAGCGGCCTGAGTTCGTTCAGCGATACGGGCCTGGTCAGCATCTACGCTGGCTGCGCGAACGAGCGCGTGGGAGAGGTCATCGAGGTCATCATCGGCGAGCTGCGGGCCATGGTGAACGCGCCGGTGTCGGAAGTCGAGCTGCAGCGTGCGAAGGACAACGTGAAGGGCGGGCTCCTGCTGGGCCTCGAGAGCACGTGGCACCGGGCCTCTTTCCTCGCGCGGCAGGAGCTGTACTTCGACCGCCAGTTTTCCGTCGACGACACCATTGCCGGCATCAATGCCGTCACGGTCCACGACGTGGCCCGCGTGGCCGAGGATCTGCTGGGCCGAGGGCCGCTCTCGGCGGCCGTGCTCGGGCAGGTCGACGGCTGGACGATGACGCTGGACGAACTCGAGGTGCGCGCATGATTCCCCGCTACACCCACCCCGAGATGGGCGCCGTTTTCAGCGACGAGCACCGTTACCGCACCTGGCTTCGCGTCGAGATCGCCGCAGCCGAAGCCATGGCGGCCCGCGGCATCATTCCGGCCCGCGCGGCCGAGGCTATCCGGGATCGGAGCGCCTTCGACGTCGCGCGCATCGAGGAGATCGAGGCGGTGACGAAGCACGACGTCATCGCCTTCACGACGAACGTGGCAGAGCACGTGGGGCCCGAGGCGCGCTGGCTGCACTTCGGTCTCACCTCGTCCGACGTGCTGGACACGGCGCTGGCGTTGCAGTTGCGCGACGCGTGCGATCTGATCCGCAGGCGCCTCGAGGCGCTGCGAGATGCGGTGCGGCGGCGGGCGCTGGAGCACAAGCACACGCCGATGATCGGCCGGACGCACGGCGTCCACGCGGAGCCCACGACGCTCGGGTGGAAGCTGGCGCTCTGGTACGCCGAGCTCGGCCGGGCGCTCGACCGCCTGGATCGCGCGCGGGCGGGAATCTCGGTGGGCAAGATCTCCGGGGCCGTCGGCACCTACGCGCACCTCGATCCGGCGATCGAAGCGGACGTCTGCGCGCGGCTCGGCCTCGACCCGGCCCCCGTCTCGTCCCAGATCATCCAGCGCGACCGACACGCCGAGCTGCTGGCGACGCTGGCCATCACGGCCGCCTCGCTGGAGAAGTTCGCGCTCGAGATCCGCGGACTGCAGAAGACGGAAATCGGCGAGATCGAGGAGCCGTTCGACCGGGGTCAGAAGGGCTCGTCGGCCATGCCGCACAAGCGCAACCCCATCGGCTGCGAGCAGATCGTCGGCCTGGCCCGCCTGCTGCGCGGCAACCTGATGGCGGCGCTCGAGAACATCGCGCTGTGGCACGAGCGGGACATCTCCCACTCGTCGGTCGAGCGGGTCATCTTCCCCGACAGTTTCATCGCGCTCGACCACATGCTCCGGCGCTTTACCCGCATCGCGGCAGACATGGTGGTCTATCCCGATCGCATGCTCCGCAACCTGAACCTGTCGCGGGGCGTGGTCTTTTCTGGGACCGTCCTGCTCGCGCTGGCGGCGAAAGGCGTGTCCCGGGAGCAGGCGTACGAGTGGGTGCAGAAGCACGCCATGCGGGCGTCGCTCGAGGGCCTCGATTTCCGTGGCCTGCTGTTGGCGGATCCGGACGTGACCGCGGTCCTGCCCCCGCCGGACATCGAACAGGCCTTCGACCTCGGGTTCCAGCTCCGACACGTGGGCGAGGTGTTCCGGCGGGTGTTCGGAGCGGGTGGCTAGAACGGAACCATGTTCGACAAGCTCCACGAGGAGTGCGGCGTCTTCGGCATCTACGGGAAGGGTGAGGCGGCAAAGCTCGCCTATCTGGGGCTCTACGCGCTGCAGCACCGCGGACAGGAGAGCGCCGGGATCGCCGCGTCCGACGGCCTGACGGTCCGTGTGACGCGCGGCATGGGCCATGTCGCCGACGTCTTCGACGAGCAGGCGTTCGGGGGCCTGCCGGGCCACTTGGCCATCGGTCACGTGCGCTACTCGACCGCCGGTGAAAGCCGGCTCGAAAACGCCCAGCCGATCCTGATCGATTGCGCCCACGGCCCCATCGCCATCTGCCACAACGGGAATCTCGTCAACGAGCGGGAACTGCGGACCGGGCTGGTCTCCCGCGGGTCCATCTTCCAGACCTCGAGCGATACCGAAGTCATTCTGCACCTCTACGCGCGCTCGACGGTGCGGCAGCCGGAGGAAGCGCTGGTCGAAGCGATCTCGCAGGTCCAGGGCGCCTTCTCGGTGGTCGTGGCCCTGAAGGACCGGCTCGTGGCCGTCCGCGACCCGCACGGGTTCCGCCCGCTGGCGCTGGGGCGGATCGGGGACGGATGGGTGGTGTGCTCGGAAACCTGCGCCATGGACCTGATCGGCGCGCAATACGTCCGCGACGTCGAGCCCGGCGAGGTCGTCATCGTCGGCGGCGACGGCCTGAAGTCGCTGCGCCCGTTCCCGGCGGCCCGGTGGTGCCACTGCATCTTCGAGCACGTGTACTTCGCCAGGCCCGACAGCCTCGTGTTCGGCGAGAGCGTCAACACGGTGCGCACGAATCTCGGGAAGATCCTCGCCCGCGAAGCCCCCGCCGACGCCGACGTCGTCGTGCCGGTCCCGGACTCGGGCGTGTGCGCGGCGGTCGGCTTCGCCGAAGAGTCGGGCCTCCCCGTCCGCTTCGGCCTCATCCGCAACCACTACGTCGGGCGGACGTTCATCGAACCGACCCAGGCGATCCGCCACTTCGGCGTCAAGGTAAAGCTGAATCCCGTGCGCAGCATTCTCGAGGGGCGCCGGGTCGTGCTCATCGACGACTCGATCGTGCGCGGGACGACCAGCCGCAAGATCGTCAAGCTGATCAAGGCGGCCGGCGCCAGCGAAGTCCACGTGCGCATCAGCTGCCCGCCGACGATTTCGCCGTGCTTCTACGGTGTGGACACGCCGCGCCGGACGGAGTTGATCGCGGCGACCCACTCGCTGGAAGAGGTGCGGAAGTACATCGAGGCCGACAGCCTCCGGTATCTGAGTCTCGACGGCCTGCTGCAATCGGTGAACTCGCACCAGGACCGCTACTGCACCTCATGCTACACGGGCCAGTACCCCGTGCCGTTTCCCCGCGAGGAGGCGCAGTACCTCCAGTTGCCCCTCGTCCTCGACAAACGGGCGCGGGCGGGGAAGTGAGAGATGGATTACAGACGCGCAGGGGTGGACATCGACGCCGGCAACGAAACCGTCCGGCGCATCAAGGACCTGGCGCGCGGCACCTTCACGCCGGGCGTGCTGTCGTCGATCGGGTCGTTCGGCGGGCTGTTCCGCCTCGGCGGCGGCTTCCAGGATCCGGTTCTCGTCTCCAGCGCGGATGGCGTCGGCACGAAACTCAAGGTGGCGTTCCTCACCGGGCGACACGCGACGGTGGGGCAGTGTCTGGTCAACCACTGCGTCAACGACATCCTCGTGCAGGGCGCGGACCCGCTCTTCTTCCTCGACTATCTGGCCACGGGCCGGCTGGCGCCGGAAGTGGCCGCCCGGATCGTCGAGGGCGTGGCGACGGCGTGCCGGGAAAACGGATGCGCGCTGATCGGTGGCGAAACGGCCGAGATGCCGGGCTTCTATGCGGAGGGTGAGTACGACATCGCCGGTTTCATCGTTGGCGTCGTCGAACGGGAGCGCCTGATCACCGGAGGCCGCATCGGGCCCGGCGACGCCCTGATCGGTCTGCGCTCGACGGGGTTGCACACCAACGGGTATTCGCTCGCGCGCGCGGTGCTCTTCGAGCGGCTCGGGATGACGGTTGAAACGTACGTGCCGGACTTCGGCGCAACCGTGGGAGAGGAACTGCTCAGAATCCACCGGTCGTATCTGCCGGTGGTGCGACCGCTCCTGGACGCCGGCCTGGTCAAGGGCGTGGCGCACATCACCGGCGGGGGCATCACCGAGAACCTGCCGCGCGTGCTTCCGGACGGCACGGCCGCGGTCGTCGACAAGGCGGCCTGGGAGCCCGGGCCTGTGTTCCGGTTCCTGTGGACGGCGGGCGGCGTGCCCGACGATGACATGTACCGCACCTTCAACATGGGGATCGGCCTCATCATCGCCTGCGCGGCGGACGACGTGGTGCGGGTCGTCGAGAGCCTGAAGGCGTCCGGCGAGACAGAAACCCCGGTGATCGGTCGCATCGTGGCCGGAGACCCCGGCGTGGTGTACGAATCGTCACGGGCGGTACGGTAGGGCGCGTTTGCCGCACGCGCCGGGACGGGAACACATGACGCGCAACATCGGCGTGCTGATCTCCGGACGGGGTTCGAACCTCCAGGCCCTCATCGATGCCACGCGGGGCGGGCGTCTGGACGCCGCCATTCGCGTGGTCATCTCGAATCGGGCGGACGCGTACGGCCTCACGCGGGCCAGGGAGGCGGGCATCCCGGCTCTCGTGCGCGATCACCGGACGTATGCCAGCCGGCAGGTGTTCGAGCAGGCTCTGATCGACGACCTGCGCGCCCATGACGTGTCGCTCGTCTGCCTGGCCGGGTTCATGCGGTTGCTGGGCCCCACGTTCGTGGACGCGTTCCCGGACCGGATCCTGAACATCCATCCGGCGCTCCTGCCTGCGTTTCCGGGTCTGCACGCCCAGCGGCAGGCCGTCCAGCACGGCGTCAAGGTGTCGGGCGTGACCGTCCACCTGGTCAACGCCGACCTCGATGCCGGGCCAATCGTGATGCAGACGGCGGTGCCGGTTCATGACGATGACACGGAGGACTCGCTGGCCGAGCGGATCCTCGTCGAAGAGCACCGGATCTACCCGGCGGCCGTGCAGGTCGTCCTCGACGGACACTGGACGCTCGACGGCCGCCGCTTCGTCCATCGAAAGACGTGACACGTTCCTATTTCGAGTCGCCCTTCGCCCGGCCGGTTGCGTTGCGTTATATGGTCATGTAACATGACCAACAGAACTGATGCGGCCATGACGCAGGTCAACATCGCGGACGCCAAGGCGCGTTTTTCCGAACTCGTCCAGAAAGCTATGTCGGGCGAGGAAGTCGTGATTGCGCGCGACAACAAGCCATTGCTCAGGCTGGTACCCGTTGGAGGCACGGGGCAACCGCGCAAACCGGGCAGCGCGAAGGGAGCCGTCTGGATGGCGGCGGACTTCGATGAGACGCCGGAGGACTTCGAGGAGTACCGGTAGGTGCGTCTGCTGCTCGATACCCATGCGTTCCTGTGGTGGGTCGCCGGCGAGGACCGTCTGGGCGTGCGAGCCAGACGCGCGATGGCCGACCCCGAGACCGAGTGCCTGCTGAGTCTCGCGTCCGTGTGGGAGATGGCCGTGAAGATCAGTCTGGGCAAGCTCAGAATCACGGGCGAGCTCGGCCGCTTCGTTTCCGAACACCTGGCGGCGAACGCGTTCCGCGCGCTGCCGATCGACATCAGGCACGCCGCGCGTGTCGCGACGCTGCCTTTTCACCATCGCGATCCCTTCGACCGGCTCCTCGCGGCCCAGGCCATCGAGGAGGCTGTGGGGATCGTGTCGGCCGATCGCGTGTTCGCGCAGTACGGCGTCACGCGTGTCTGGTAGGCGACAGAGTGCCATGCATCCCATCGTACGCCCGGTCCTGGCCCGGCTTGCCGCTGCCTCGCTCATCCTGAGCGCGGTCAGCCTCGCCGCCCAGTCCCAGCAGCTTCCGAAACCGACCTACGAAACCGGTGTCGACATCGTGCTCGTCGATCTGTCCGTGACGACGCGCTCCGGCGACCCGATCACGGACTTGAAGGCGACGGACCTGCGCTTGAAGATCGACGGGAGGGAGCGTGCCATCACCGAGGTTCGGTTCGTCGGGACGACGACCGCCGGTGAGGCGCTGCCGCCCGAGGCGGGCGTGGCGACCGACGCGACGGCAGTGCCGGCGTCGGGACGGCGATTCGTCTTCGTGGTGGATCGCGACCAGATTCCCATCGGCGGCGGGCGCACGTTCCTGGAGGCCGCGGCGCGATTTATGGACGCGGCCGGTCTCGAGGATCGCTTCGCCGTCTGGACGATTCCGGTGAGCCAGGGCACGCTGCGGTTCTCGCGCGACAGGGACGCGATCGCGAGAGCGCTCCTCGAGGCGCCGGGTACCGGACGGCCGCCGCACCAGGGTCGCACGATCACCATGAGCGCGGACGAGGCCTACCGGATATCCCTCAACGACAGTATCGCCTTCAGAGACGTCTACGAGCGCGAGTGCTCGCGGCTGGTGAACCAGGGGCCCGACTGCCCGGCGAACGTTCAGCGCGAGGCAGGCCTCCTCACGCAGGAGACGCGGGAGCGATCGCAGACGACGCTGGCAGCCCTCGAGCGGCTGACCGACGCCCTGAGCTCGCTGCCGGGACCGAAGCACCTCCTGCTCATCACGACCGGCGGCTACCTGCCGCTCGACGAACTGTCGATCCTGAAGCGCACGTCCGAGGTCGCGGCGTCTTCGCGCGTGCACGTGCACGCGATACAGGTGTCGGCATCGAACGAGATCGTTCGGACGGACAGTTCCGGCCCGCCCCCTCCGCCCCTCAACCCGGACCAGTCGCTGGCGGCCATGCTGGCCACCAAAACCGGCGGCGTGGTGGTCACGACGCCGGCGGGCGAGGGAGCGTTCACGCGGGTCTCACGCGAGCTGGCCGGCGCGTACGAGCTCTCGTTCGAGTCGGTGCCCGCCGACCGGGACGGCAGGCCTCACACGATCGAGGTTGAGGTGACGACGAGGCGAGGAGCCTTCGTTCGGGCGCGAAAGGAGTTCACCTTCCGGACAGCGATCGCGACGACGGACGCGCCTCCACCCGCCGCGGCGCCGGAAGCAGCTCCCGCACCTTCGCCTGCCGGCCCCCCGGCCGCCGTTTCGGCTCCGCCGGCAGATCCATCCCCTCGGGCGGCGACGCCGGACGTGGACGACGGGCCACTTGACCCTGACGTGCCGGCGACGGGAGCGTTCGCCGTCCACAACCTGGTGCGCGGTCTGGGCGCGTACGTCGGGATGTTCGAACGCGAGTTCTCGTCGGCCGTCGCCGAGGAGCGCTACGTCCAGCTCGTCCGTCCGTGGCGTGGTAACCCGGTCTCGCCGCGCGACGAACGGGCGCTGGAGTGGGCCGAGCGCGACGGCGACGTGCAGGCTTCCGGGCCGATCATCTCGCGACGGCAACTGCTCTCCGACGTCCTGCTGGTGCAACTGCCGGGCAAGCGATGGATGGGGTACCGCGACGTCGCCGTCGTGGACGGCCGGCCGCTCCGCGATCGCGAAGAGCGGGTGCGGAGACTCTTCCTGACGTCAGACGCAGAGAGCGCGGCCCAGTTGAGCCGCATCGCCGACGAGAGCGCCCGCTGGAACCTCGGGGACTTCCGGCGGAATCTCAACCTGCCCACGCTGGCGCTGGCGTTCATGCACCCGACGCACCGGGCGCGTTTCGAGTTCAGGACGGCCGGCGCGCAGGTGCTCGGCGGGATTCCGACACGGATCGTGCATTTCGACGAAACGCAGCGCCCGACGCTGGTTGGCACCTCGAAGGGCGACGATGTGCCGCTCAGCGGCCGGGTGTGGATTGACGAGCAGACCGGACACGTCGTGCAGACCGAACTGCGCCTCGAGCCGACCAATACGCGCGCCGGATCGGCCGGCGGGGCGCAGCGCCGGGCCGGGATCGTCACGCGGTTTCGCGCGGAGACGGGATTCCAGGTTCTCGTACCCGACTACATGTGGGAGTGGTACGAGGGCGGCGACGCGATGGGCCGGATCATGAGCGACAAGACGCTGGTCGAGTGCCTGGCGCGATACACGAACATTCGCCGGTTCTCGGTCGCGACCGCGGAAGACATCAAGTAGAAGCGCGGCCCGGACCATCGTCGAGGCCGCGGGGCCAGTAATCAGTTATCAGTTGTGAGTTCTCAGTCATGAGACTGGGAACGGAGAACTGACAACTGAAAACTGAGAACTCACTGCCACCCCTCCCCGCCGCGAGGCTCCCGCGGAGCTCGGCGTGTGCGCGTCACAGGAGCCGGCCCTTGAGCCGAGCCGACTCACGGCTCCCTGATCGCTGTCGGTCTTCAGAGGCCGCAAAACGCGCCGAGAGGGGGCGACGCGCGTGGGGATGGGGGCCCCCGCGCGAGGCACCAAGACGAACTCCCGCAAGACGCGTTTTGCCGGCGAGTGCGAGCGGGCCGGCGGATGTGACGCGCACACGCCGCGCGCGGCGATATAGTAAGCGGATGCCGTTTGATGTCTTTGCCGAATTCGAGTGGCGGGGCCTGACCTACGAAGCGACCGAAGGCCTGCGCGAGCACCTCGTGCGCGAGAAGGTCACCTGCTACATCGGGTTCGACCCCACCGCCGGGAGCCTGCACGTCGGCTCGCTGCTGCCAATGATGGCGCTGGCGCGCATGCAGCGCTTCGGCCACAGCCCGATCGCGATCGTCGGCGGCGGGACCGGCATGATTGGCGATCCGAGCGGCAAGACCGCCGAGCGGCAGCTCCTGACCGTCGAGCAGATCGATGCGAACGTGGAGGGCATCCGCGGCCAGCTGGCGAAGGTGCTCGATTTCGACACGCCCGTCAATCCCGCCCGCATCATCAACAACGCCGACTGGCTGCGGCAGCTGAGCTTCGTCGGGTTCCTGCGCGATATCGGCAAGCACTTCACCGTCAACTACATGCTCGCGAAGGAGTCGGTGAAGCGGCGCCTCGAACAGGAAGAGGGCATTTCGTTCACCGAGTTCTGCTACATGCTCCTGCAGTCGTACGACTTCCTGGAGCTGTTCGATCGTTACGGCTGCACGCTGCAGATGGGCGGCAGCGACCAGTGGGGCAACATCACCGCCGGCTGCGATCTGGTTCGCCGCCTCCGCGCGGGGAAGGCACACGGGCTCGTGATGCCGCTCGTGACCACCTCGTCTGGCGTCAAGTTCGGCAAGACCGAGGCGGGCGCCGTCTGGCTCGATCCGGCGCTGACCTCGCCCTTCCGCTTCTACCAGTTCTGGCTGAACACCGACGATCGCGACGTCGTGAAGTACCTCAAGTACTTCACGTTCCTCGATGACACCGCCATCGGTGACGCAGAGGCCGCCTGGCGAGCCGCACCGGAGAAGCGTGAGGCCCAGCGCCTGCTGGCCCGCGAGGTGACGCGCACGCTGCACGGCCAGGCTGCCGTGGTCAGGGCTGAGCACGCGTCAGCCCTGCTCTTCGGCGGCCGGATTGCCGAGCTTTCCGTCGATGAGGTGCTCGAGGTGTTCGACGATGTGCCGTCGACCGAGGTCTCGGCCGAGCGGGTGGCGGGCGACGGAATGGCGATCGCGGAGTTGCTCGTCGCGACGAAGCTCGCGTCCTCGAAAGGCGAAGCCACGCGCCTCGTGAAGGGCGGCGGCGTGTACGTGAACGGCGAGCGTGTCGGCGACGAGCGGGCCCGCATC
This sequence comes from uncultured Vicinamibacterales bacterium, assembly GCA_964481395.1. Classification (GTDB taxonomy): domain Bacteria; phylum Acidobacteriota; class Vicinamibacteria; order Vicinamibacterales; family JAKQTR01; genus JBFMFH01. The sequence continues at coordinate 8,895 of CAYZYG010000022.1, read as the reverse complement.
CCTCGCGAGCGTGCGATCGGTGGCCAGGTGTTCGTCCTGCGTAAAGGCGCGCGGCAGAATCACGTCGTGCGGATCGGCCGGCCGTAGCCACCCCCGCTGTCTCGGTTTTGATACAGAAAGAAAACTCGACATCCCGTTTTCCTTCTGGCGGCGGAAGGCAACCTGCGCGATCTTCTCGCGCAGGGCATTCCTCAATTGATTGTGGACGACTGTGACGGCCTGGGCCGGTGGTCCCGTGCTGTAGGTGCAGGCGGGCGGAGACCGGGCAGTATTTGGTGCCGCTGCTCAGGCCGGCGGATATCTTCGTGCGGAACTCGGCCTGCGTGAACTGGCGTGGCAGCCCCGGTGTCGGGTCGCTTGGGAGGGCGTCGTGGCTCGAATTCCTCGTGCAGGGTTGCCGTCGTTCGGCGGCAACATCCTCCTGGGGAGCTTCACGGGGAACCTTCTCACGACCGGTAACAACAACATGTGCATCAGCCAGGCCCGTCCGGCCGTTAGCGAGCGGCAACATTCGGATCGGCACGCAAGGCACTCACACGGCGTTCTACGCGGCCGGCGTGGTCGATACCAACATCGACAACGTGGAAGGAGGGGCTCCGGTGTACGTCACCGGAACGAACCGACTGGCGGTCTTGCCATCGTCGCGTCGCTTCAAGCAATTCCCTTGACCCGCTCGTGCGGGGCGGGTAGAACACTGCGAGGCGGGAGCCCGTCTCTCACACGTGTCCATGATGCGATCGCTCTGGTTCGGCGCGGCGATAGTGGTGGCCTTGGCCGCAGTGACGGCGCTCGTGGTGCTGCCGCCGAAGCCGCCCCGCGCGTTCGACCGGCGCGATCCGCTGGCCGCGCTCGCGCACGCGCTCGATGGGCGGCGGCCTTTCGACGTCGCCATCGTCGGGCTCGACGACCGCGCGTCCCGGCCGCCAGACCGCGACCGGCCTGGTGCCTGGGATCCCCCCGCCGCCGTGCGCCTCGCGACGGCGGAGATTGAGAACGCGCTGAACACATCAGACGACCCGGCCGACATGGCGGCACTCGGTGTGGCGTTGCTGCTCGAGCATCGCCTGGACGAGGCCGTTGCCAGACTGGAGGCGGTGGCACGCGCGAGGCCCGATCACGCACCGGCGTGGAGCAATCTGGCCGCGGCCTACCTCGTGCGGAGCGAGGCCACCCGACGCCTGCTCGACGCGGTTCGCGCGCTCGATGCTGCCGAACGCGCCGTCGCACGCGCACCAGGTCTCCGAGAGGCTGTCGCGAACCGAGACCTGGCGCGGCGGCGGGCTCAAGTGCCGCCCGAATCGCCGGCACCCGCCCGGGGCTCGTGGGACGCCGATCGGGCGGCTTGGCTCGACGTGATCCATCCCGTCGACCGCCAGCAGGCGGATGACGCCGCACGGCGGGATGCCCAGTTTGTGCGCGAACTGATCGAAGACGACCTGCTGCCCGCGTGGGGGCGCGCGTGGCTCGACCGTCGCGGCGGCGACGCCGAGCGACTGCTGGAACGGGCCCGGCTTCTGGCCGACGCCTTGGCGTCGGCCGGTGGCGACCGCATCACGCTGGATGCGGTACGGGCCATCGCCGCTGCCGCCGGCAGTGGCGCGATCGGCGATCGCCTGGCAGCCGGCCACGCCGACTTCGGTGAGGCCAGAGCCCTGCTGGCGCGCGACCGCTGGCAGGAATCGAGCCAGGTCTTCGCCCAATCGGCGTCACACCTGCGAGCAGGCTCGTCGCCCTTCGCGCTGGCCGCCGACCAGCAGGTGGCTGCCGCCGCCTACGGCCGGCGTGAATTGACGGTGCTGCGCGATCAACTGGTCACGCTCGAGCCTGAAGCCCGCGCCAGGGGCTACCGCGTCCTCACGGGCAAGATCGCCTGGGTGCGGGGACTGGGCCTCCTTCAGGAAGCACGAGTGTCCGAGGCTCTGGATAGCTACTTGACGGCGGCGGCTGAGTTCCGTGCAGTCGGCGAGCACGAGAACGAAGCGGGCGCCAATAACCTGGCCGCCGATGCCCTCCGCGTGCTCGGCGAACACCATGCGAGCTGGAACCTCCTCGGGCAGGCCCTCGAGAAGCTTCCGCACATCCGCAGCACCCGCCGGCGATTCGTCATCCTGCTCAACGCTGTGCTGTTCTCGGAGCAGGCCGGTCTGCCTCACGCGGCGCTGCCGTTTCAGAATGCGGCGCTGGCCATCGCGCGTGCCGATTCCGGCTCGAGCGCAGTGGTCGAGGCCTACATCCACCGGGCCAGGCTCCATCGCTGGTTGGACGACGCGGCGGCGGCGGACCGCGACTTGGAGGCCGGCCGCCTGGCGCTGACGTCCGTTCACGATTCCGAACTGCGGCCGTACTTCGAAAGCTGGCTCGACGCGACGATGGGCGAGGCGGCGGTCGCGAGCGACCCGCGCCGCGCACAGCAGCTGCTGAGCCGGGCCCTTCACTCCTACGGGCGTCTGGAGCCGGACGAGCGGCCGTTCCTCTATCTGTCGCTCGCCCGCGCACACGTCGCGGTGGGGGCCACTGACGGGGCGCGCCAGGCGTTTCTCCAGGGGATTGCGGATGCCGAGTCGCGGCGCACCAGGCTCACCCAGGAACACCGTGTCGCCTACGCCGACACGATGGCGCGCTTGTACCAGGAACTGGCCGACCTGGAGTTGAGTGACCGTGCACCGGACCGCGCATTCGCCACCCTCGAACGCGGACGCGGCCGGTCGCTTTCGGCTCACGCGGGACCGCTGCCGGACATCGACCATATCCGGGCCCGGCTGCCTCACGGGACGTCCATCGTGTTCTACGCCGTCAGCCGCGCGCGCGTGTCGTGGTGGGTGCTGAGACGTGACGGCTGGCGTTTCGGTCAGGTCCCCTGGGACGCGACGGCGGTTGCGTCAGATGTGGAGGCGCTGCGTGCCGCCGCCCGCCCGGGAGGCGCCAACGACGCGCCCGCCGGCGCGGCGAGTCGCCTGTACGATCTCCTTGTGCGTCCCTTGGCTGACGCCATCGCGCCCGACGACCGGATCGTGTTCGTGCCTGACGGGCCGCTGGCACGGGTTCCGTTCGCGGCGCTCATGAGTCGGGACGATGGGACGTACCTGATCGAGCGCCATGGCGTGACGATGGCGCCCAGCGCCTCGAGTGCCGCGCCGGTGTCCGTCCGACCGACGGGACGACACCCGTCTGCGGTCCGCACGCTCCTCATCGCCGCTCCCGAGGGCGGCGGCGCCAGGCTGCAGCTCCCGCGCCTTCCCCGAGCGGAGCAGGAGGTTCGAGAGATCGCCCGCCTGTACCCGGCTGCCGACGTACTCATCGGCCGCGACGCGACGCGGTCGGCCGTCCTTGCGAGCGCGAGGGAGGCGAGCATCCTGCACTTTGCTGGTCATGCGCTTGCCAACGAAGCGAATCCCTGGCTGTCGCGCCTCGTCCTCGGCTCGCCAGACACGCTGGGCGATCCTGACGAGTTGATGGCGTACGACCTGACGCCCGACGCGGTCGGACAGCTCAGTCTCGTGGTTCTGGCGGCATGCCGGACCGCCGATGGCGAGCTGTACCGGTCGGAGGGCGTGATCAGTATCGCCAGGGTGTTTCTCGAAGCTGGCGTACGGCACGTCGTCGCGGCGCTCGCCGACGTCGACGATCGGGCGACGGGCGAACTGCTCCGCGCGTTTCACGAGGAGTACCGCGTGCGGCCCGATCCCGCCGAGGCGCTCCGAGCAGCCCAGTTGCGCATGATCCGTTCGGGAGATCGAGTATTATCGTCGCCGGGCAATTGGGCCATGTTCACCGTCCTGGGCGCCGCATCGCGTCCGAGCGGCAGCGCCGGCAAGGAGCTCCCATGAATCTGAAGGTCGACTTTCTGGGCGGGTACGCGTTCGTCTTCGGTGCCGGCCGGCGATCGGTAACCATTGGTCCCATCGATCCCACCGCGCAGCCAATCCCCGGCGTTCATGAGTTCGTGCTGACGCTGGTCGGAGGTATCGTCGACGACGGAGCGACCACCCTCGGCGCGGCGAGCCCGCCGTCTGACAAGCCCTCCTGGGACCTCACGGGGTGTGAGATCCAGTTCCTCCCTGGCGGGCGAAGCCTGCCGCCGACATCACTCGAGGCACCCGTCGATGAGGCCGTTGGGCCGTCCGTCGGGCCGGGCGCGGGGTGGGAGAACTGGGCGAGGGTCCCTGATCTCGCCGCGCTGCACCCCGGACACCGGCTCGCCGCCAATTGGCGCGAGCGTTTGAACGGCCTGATTACACTCACGTCCGGGAGAATCGTCCCGTACCGAGGCCTCTACAACGTCGAGGTGCGCCATGCCGGCACCGCCGCCGTGCTGGGCGAGCGGAGTTGGGCGGTCGACGCGCAATGGGGAGTCGAAGTCGATGTCGCCTTCCTCGACATCGCCGTGTCTGGAAGGCTGAACGGCCGGATTCGCGTTGAACCGACGGCGGCCGGGCTGATCGCGCTGTCGGTGGGATCGCCGTCGGACATGCTGGCCTTGCCAGGGGAAATCCACGACTTCCAGATGTACTACGCCCTGTTGGATCCTCCCGTGCCCGCGAACGACCGGATCCAGATGTACTGGCATGGACAACAGATTCTGATGCTGCGGCCTGGGCCGATCTGTATTCCAGGCCAGTTCTCCGAGTAATATCCCGGCGGAACACCCCCGCGTCGTGGCGGACGGGTGGGACCGAGTGGCGCCATGGATCCTGCGGATCAGTTCAGCGCGAGCCTCGGCCTCGTCGATCGCATCGTGGCGGCAATCGCCCGTCGCCAGCGCCTGTCTGCGCACGAGGCCGAAGAACTGTTGGCTGATGTCCGCCTGCGGTTACTCGAGCACGATTACGCGGTTCTGCGCAAGTTCGAAGGTCGCAGTTCGCTCGCGACGTACCTGGCCGTTGTGATCGAGCGCCTGTGGCTCGACCGGCGGGTGGCCGCCTGGGGAAAGTGGCGGCCGTCGGCTGAGGCGAAGCGTCTCGGGCCGGTCGCGGTCTTGCTGGATCGCCTGATGCACCGGGACGGGCTGACGGCGTCGCAGGCGGTCGAGGCCGCGCGGACGAACCACGGTGTCGAGTCGGACGAGCAGGCTCTCTTCGCCATGGCATCCCGGCTGCCGCGCCGGGCCACGCGTCGCACCGTTCCTGCCCATGCGCTCGACGACACACCGGCTGACGGCGATGACGGAGAAGCCGCGCTGCTTCGCACCGAGAGCGGTGAGGCCGCACGCCGCGCGCGGCGTTGCCTGAAGGGTGTTCTAGAGACGCTGCCAGTTCAGGACCGTCTGGTGCTGCGGATGCGTTTCGAGGACGGTCGGCCCGTGTCGGTCATCGCACGAACGCTCGGCCTGGAGCAGAAACTGCTCTATCGCCGATTGGAATCACTGCTCCGGGATCTCCGGACGCGGCTGGAATTCGAGGGCGTGCGCCACCAGGATCTTGCGTGGTGGTTCGACGATCCCGGCGCCGGCGCAGCGGCGGACGCCGGCCTCTCCGAAAACCGTCGGGGGCGTCCGTCTCTATGAATGGTGAAACGTCGGCAGGAATTCCTGGCGGCAAGGGAAGTGACATGGACCAGCAGGACGGCACGGGCCGGCACGACTGCCCTGAGCCACGGCAACTGGCAGCCTTCATCGACGGCGCGCTCGATGCGAGAAACAGGGCCGGGGTCGAGGCTCACCTGGCGGAGTGTGAAGGGTGCCGGGCCGTCGTGGCGGGGGCGGTCGAGACGGTTCTGGACCTCGACGGCTTGCCCCGGGATGCTGGCGCCATGCCGGAGAGGCAGCCGCACGCCCCGTCGCGCCGGCGGACCTTCCTGGCCGCTGCCGCAGGCCTCGGCGTAGCCGCGGCGATACTCATGGCGGTTTTTCTGCCCTGGCCGGGCGCGAGCGATCCGATCCCGGGACCGGATCGTCCCGAACTGGCGGGGCTGGTCGCTGCCATCGGCGACCAGCGGCCGTTCGGACCGAGGCTGACCGGCGGATTCAGGCCGGGGCCGTCGTGGCCGGTCATGAGATCGGGCGAATCGACGGTGGGGCAGAACGTCCCAGCGGGCGTCCGTGCCGAGGCGGCGCGACTCGCCCAGCGGGCGGAGGAGCGGCCGTCGCTCCTCACGCGCGCCGCGGCGGCCTCGGCCGATCTCGTCGTCGGGCGAGTCGACCAGGCGATCGCACAGCTCGAAGACCTGACACGCGAGCGGCCGGATTCGGCGGTTTTCTGGACCGACCTGTCGGCCGCCTGCCTCGTCCGCTACACGCAAGGTGGCGATCGCGGTTGGGCCGAGCGAGGCCTCGAGGCCGCCGATCGGGCGCTCGCCCTCGACGCGCGTCTCGACGAGGCCTTATACAACCGCGCCCTCGCGCTCGACCTGCTGGGCGACGCCGATGCCGCCCGAAGGGCCTGGCGCCGGTACGACACGGATTACCCCGACTCTCCCTGGCGCCGATAGCGTCCCGTTCCAGCCAGCCGCGCCGAACGCCGGCGATCCTGTCCCGCAGGATGCCCATCGCGCTGATCTCGCTCGTTCAGCTGATCCGCACTGGAAACTCCCGTTCGCGTCCGTCCACACCAGTGCACGCGACGTGGCGGGACGAGCCGCCACGGGCGAGCCTGAGAAGGGAGTCCCATGGCGCCGGTGTCGGTCAATCAGGTCCGGACCTCGGTCACGCTGCTCGCCCTGGCCCGTCAGGGCGACCGGGCCGCGCTTGACCAGTTGGTCGCGCGGTTCCTGCCGCGCCTTCGGCGCTGGGCGAGCGGGCGGCTGCCCGCCCGGGCCCGCGACATGATGGACACCGAAGACATCGTCCAGGAAGCGTTGACGCGTACGGTTCGGCGCATTGGGAGTTTCGAACCGACGCACGATGCCGCGCTCGAGGTGTACCTGCGGGAGGCCGTGGCCAATCGGGTGCGCGACGAGGTGCGCCGCGTGTACCGGATGCCGGCGGCAGGCGAACTCACCGACGAGGTCGAGGCTGGCGGCCCATCACCACTGCAGCAGGCCATCGGCCACGAGGCGTTCGAGCGGTACGAACGGGCGCTCGGGCGACTCTCGAAGACCGACCGCGACGCGATCGTCGCGCGGCTCGAACTCGGGTATGCGTACGACGAGGTCGCGTTCCTGCTGGGGAAGCCGACGGCCAACGCCGCCCGGCAGACCGTCCTGCGCGCCGTGATCCGTCTCGCGGAGCAGATGCGACATGTCCGCCATCGTTCCTGAGACTGGCCTCGCGACCCTGAGGCGATGCCGCTCCAGGGTTGCGCGCCCTCCGAGAAACGTGGTCCGGCAAATGGCGGCAGATCTGGCCGACGGACGTCCTCTTCGATGCCTCCACGGCAGGGCGACCGACGCGACTCGGTCGTCGCGATCCCTGGTCGAGGAACTGGGCTTCGTCGATCGGCTGACCCGCCTCCATCGGGAACGGATCGTGGCCGGGCAGCGCCCTGGTGCCTTCATCGGCGAACTGCCGTGCCGCTGGGGCTCGCTCCGGCTGCTCGACGTCATCGGGCGCGGCACGTACGGCGTGGTCTACCGTGCCCGAGATGCGCGGACCGGGGCGGATCTCGCCTTGAAGCTGCTGGCCGGCAGCGCTGCGGCTGACGGCGGCTTGCCGAGCGAGGCGCGTTGCCTCTCGCGGGTGCACCACCCGAACGTGGTGGCCGGCTCCGGCGTCGAGAGGGTGGGTGGACTGATCGGGCTGCGAATGGAACTGCTGGAGGGCCCGACGCTCGAGGAATGGCTCGAGCGGGTTGGTCCGCTCGCGGCGCGGGACGTCGCGGATGTCGGCCGGCAGGTGTGCGACGGCCTGGACGCGATGCATCGGGTCGGATTGTTGCATGGAGACGTGAAGGCCCAGAACGCCATCCGCCTGCGCGACGGTCGTGTCGTGCTCATGGATCTCGGCAGCAGTGTCGAGTTCCGTGTACGGACGAAAGGTGTGACACGAACGTCGGCGGGGACCCCGCTCTACATGGCGCCCGAACTGCTCGCCGGCGGGCAGCCATCCGTGGCCAGCGATGTCTACGCGACCGGGATGCTCCTCTTTCGGCTCGCATCCGGTGTCTGCGCGATCGAGGGGCGGACGTGTGACGATCTGCGCGCCAGCGTTGCGCGGGGACGTCGTCAGCGACTGGCCGCCCTGCGTCCCGGCCTGCCGTTCGGGTTCACGTCGGCGGTCGAGCAGGCGATTCATCCGGATCCTGCCCGGCGACACCGGTCGGCGGCGGTGTTCGGCCGCGCCCTGGCCCGATCGATGCGTCGCAACGACGTGGGTGCCCAGGCGCCTCACCCTGGCGCGACCTCAGCCCGCCGCAGAGCTTCGTGACCCACCCTCTGGGTCCGGGGGGGTGGAGCAACCTCCACGTTTCGGGCGATAATAAAGAGATTCAGTCGGCCAGTCTCAGCCGCTCGGCGGGGGAGCTCATCATGAACACGGAACTCATCGACCTGCTCGGCGACCACGCCGCGCCGTTGCTCGACCACACCTGCACGACCGTCCCGAAGGAACTGCTTCACCTGCCGGGGCCGGATTTCGTCGATCGCGTCCTCGCCGCGTCCGATCGGAACAACCGCGTGCTCGGCAGCATCGAGCGCATCTTTGAGCACGGCCGGCTGGCAGGGACCGGCTACATGTCGATTCTGCCGGTCGACCAGGGCATCGAGCACTCGGGCGGCGCGAGCTTCGCGAAGAACCCGATCTACTTCGACGCCGAGAACATCGTGAAGCTCGCCATCGAAGGCGGCTGCAATGCGGTGGCCTCGACCTTCGGCGTGCTGGGCATCGTTGCCCGCAAGTACGCCCACAAGATCCCGTTCATCGTGAAGATCAACCACAACGAGCTGTTGACCTACCCGAACAAGTTCGACCAGATCATGTTCGGCACCGTGCAGCAGGCTGCCGAGATGGGCGCGGCTGCAGTG
>CAYZYG010000021.1:0-55156 GCA_964481395.1 uncultured Vicinamibacterales bacterium | reverse complement strand
CGTGGTGGTGCTCATGATGCCCCTCGCCTCAGGACGGCAGTTGATAGGGCTTCCGGTACGCCCGTGACAGCAGGCGTTCGGCCTGCGGATCGCCCACGATGGTCTCGGTCGCCGGGTCCCACCTGAGAGTGCGTCCGGTCTCAATGGCCACCACACCCAGATGGCCGACGCTCGCCGAACGGTGCGCCACCTCCGCCGGCGCAATCGTCAGGGCACGGCTCCTGATGCAGTCGAGGAAGTTCTGGAAGTGATCGCGGCTGCGGTAAAGGCGTGTCTCGTTCGGGCCGATGCTGTCGCGGACCAGGTGCGCGGGCTGGCTCTCGAATCCGCCGCGATCGACCCACACCCAGCCGAGGTCGCCGACCCATTTCGTACCGCTCTGGATCTCCGGGTAGCCGCCTGCGATGACGATGGACGTGCCGTCCGCGTACGTCGTGTCGACCCAGTACTTCAGCGCGCCGTTGTAGATCCCGGTCGTCGGGAACGCTCCCGTGCCCGAGATTTCCACAGGGCCGGTCAACTCGCAGCCCAGGCCCCAGTGGGCGATGTCGAGGTGGTGGCCGATCCAGTCCATGAGCTGGCCGCCGCCGTAGTCCATGTTCCAGCGCCAGTTCATGTGCACGCGGGCGGTGCAGTACGGGGCCCACGGGGCGGGACCGAGCCACGTCTCGTAGTCGAAGCCCTTCGGCGGGGTGTCGATCCGCTCCTGACCGAAGGTCCGCGCGAAGTCGGTGAACCCGGAGGGCAGGCCGACCTCGACGCGCTGGACTTTCCCGATTCGGCCGCTGCGCACCAGTTCGCACGCCCGGCGGAAGTTGTCCTCGGAGCGCTGCCAGCTTCCCGTCTGCCAGACCCGCCGGTACCGCGTCAGGGCCTGGCAGAGCGCCCGGCCCTCGCGCAGGCTGTGCGTGAACGGCTTCTCGCCGTAGATGTCGAGGCCGGCCCGGGCGGCTTCGACCGACAGGATGGCGTGCCAGTGATCCGGCACGGCAATCGAGACGGCGTCCAGGTCCCCGCGCGCGTACAGCTCGCGGTAATCCTTGTACGTCGCGCAATCCGTCGTCCCGTACTTCTCGTCGACAATGGTCTTGGCCTTGGTCAGCGGCTCGTCGTCCAGATCGCACACGGCGACCCACTGCACCTCGTCCTTGCCGAGGAACGACCGCATGTTCGACGGTCCCTGCATCCCGAAGCCGATGCCGGCCATGACGATGCGATCGCTCGGCGGCACCGCGCCGTTCAGGCCCAGCACCGACGCCTTGACGATCGTGGGAAACGCGGCCGCGCCGGCGAGCGCCAGCGGCACCTGTTTCAGGAACTCCCGCCGACTGCGCACGTACTTGGTGTGCATGATGCCCCGCCCCCTTCTTCCATCCCGCGCGAATTCTACTGCAGGCCCGGGTTTCGGCCTACAATGCGGCGGGCAGCCCCGGCCCGATCGGGCCGGCGTGCTCGTCTGCGGGGGAACAGCATGAACCACCAGTCACACGGCACACGGCTGATGGCAGGAGCCAGCCTGACGCGCCGGACGTTTCTCGAAATGGCCGGGGCCGCGCCCCTGGCGTGGGCACTCGGACGGACGCTGTCGGGCGCGGCCGGCACGCCGCTGGCGGCCCTCCAGCTCTACTCCATCCGCCGCGACTGCGCGCAGGACTTCGACGCCGCGCTGGAGCAGGTGGCGGCCATGGGCTTCGCGGGGGTGGAGTTCGCCGGCTATTACGGCTACGCCGACCGGCCGGCCGATCTGAAGAAGCGCCTCGACGCCCTGGGGCTGAAGGCCGCCGGCACCCACGTTCGCATGAACGTGCTGCAGGGCGACGAACTGAAGAAGACCATCGACTTCCACCAGGCCATCGGCTGCCGCTTCCTCGTCGTGCCGGGCGACGCCGCGTTCACCGATCCCGAGGGGAGCAAGGCGCTGGCTGAGGCCTTCAACCAGCTGGCCGCGAGGCTGAAGCCGCTCGGCATGGCGTGCGGGTACCACAACCATACGAACGAGTTCAAGACCGACGGCGGCAAGACCTTCTGGGACCTGTTCGCGGAGCGGACGACCGCCGACGTCATGCTCCAGCAGGATTGCGGCTGGACCATGGCCGCCGGACACGATCCGGCCGCGTATGTCCGCAAGTACCCCGGGCGCGCGCGGACCGTCCACTTCAAGCCGACGGTGCGCCAGGGCGACGAGGGGAAGAAGGCCATCTTCGGCCAGGACTCGGTCGACTGGAAGGCCGTCTACGCCGCGTGCACGTCGGTAGGCGGCACCGAGGTCATCGTGCTCGAACAGGAAGTGTACCCGGACGGCAAGTCGCCGATGGAGTGCACGCGCGAGTCGTTCGCGGGGCTGAAGCAGTTGCTGTCGTAGACCCAGGAGGAATCAGCGTATGCCCTTTGCTAAGCTCGCTGTCCTTGCTGTGCTGGTCGCTCTGCCATTCCAGGCCCAGGCTCCGTCGCCGAGCGCGTATGAGTCGGATCCGGCCGGCTGGGTCGATCTGCTGGCAGACCGGAGCCTCGCCGGGTGGACCCGCGTGCCGCTGCCGGGCGTGGGACAGCTGCCGGCCGGGCGCACGGAGGATCCCTCTCCCTGGAGCCTCTCGCCTTCCGGCGACGTCCTGATCTGCCAGGGCAACAGGGCCGGGCGCGAGATGTTCCGCTACACCGAGGAGCTGGGAGACTTTGCCCTGCACGTCGAGTGGCGCTTCGAGAAGCTCGAGGGCGAGCCCGCGTACAACAGCGGCGTGTTCGTGCGGACGAGCGCCGACGGCACGACCTGGTTCCAGGGCCAGACCACGCTGGCGGGCGGGTTCCTGCTCGGGAGCGCGGTCGTGGACGGGAAGCCGATGCGGGTGAACCTGCGCCAGCAGATGACCGAGAACCGGGTGAAGCCGGCCGGCGAGTGGAACACGTACGAGATCCGGGCCGTCGGCGAGACGATCACGCTGTGGGTCAACGGCGCCGTGGTGAACACGCTGACCGACTGCAGGGTTCCGCGCGGCTACGTCGGGCTCGAAGCCGAAGGCTATCGCATCGAGTTCCGCAACCTGAAGCTCAAGAAGCTGTAGAGCCGGCGGCGAGTTCCTCCCGCACCCGCTTCAGCAGCCTGAGCGTGGCGGCGATGCCCTCGCGCTCGCTCAGGCGGTCACCCTCGTACTCGATGCCGACCCAGGAGTGGAAGCCGGCGGCGAGGACGGTCTTCATGAGCCGCCGGTAGTCCTTGGTCGTCTCCTCGCCCTGCTCGTCGAAATCGTGTGACTTGGCGCTCACGGCCTTGGCGAAGGTCATCATCTCTTCGACGCCCTTGTACCGGTCGTACTCGTAGAAGTTGCCGAAATCCGGCAGCGTGCCACAACGCGGATGGGCGACCAGCTGCATCACGCCGACCAGCCAGTCGCCGTGCGACGACAGCCCGCCGTGGTTCTCGACGATGACGTTGATGGCGTGGGTGTCGGCGAACTCGCACAGGCGCCGCAGGCCGTCGGCGGCCAGCTTCATCTGATCCTCGGGCGTGCCTTCCGAGGCGGCGTTGACCCGGATGGTGGCGCACCCGAGGGTCTTCGCGGCGGCGACCCACCGATAGTGGTTCTCGACGGCCTGCGTCCGCTTCGCCGGGTCGGGGTCGCCGAGGCGGCCTTCGCCGTCGCACATGATCAGGTGCTGGTAAACGCGGTGGTCGGCGGCGCGCCGGTTCATCTCGGCGAGGTAGGCCGCGTCGGTCGCCTTGTCCTTGAAGAAGCTGTTGACGTATTCGACGGCGTCGATGTCGAAGACCGTGCGTGCGACTCCGGCGAAGTCGAGGTTGTCGATCAGCCTCTTCTGCAGTTCCCGATGGAGCGACCATTGGGCAAGAGAGATCTTGAACAGCGGCGTCTTCGCGGGTGCCTGCGCCAGCGTCTCGATCGGGCGGCACACGGCAAGGGCGCCGGCCGCCGCGGCGGCGGAGAGGAACGAGCGACGGGAGATGTCGGTGAACATGGAAGGAACCTCACGCACATGCGGTGAATCCGGCGCGCGAGTCGCGTGCGCAATCCCGCTCGCGCAAGCCGGTAAGACGCGCCTTGCCGGGGGCTCGTGCTCTGCCAGGCGTGGGGGCCCCCTTCCCCACGCGTGTCACCCCCTCACGGCGCGTCTTGCGACCTGTCGCCCTCGGCCTTGGCCCGCCGTAGCTCGGCCTCGCCCGGTCGAGCGAAGGCGGCTTGGCTCAAGGGCTTGCGCAGGTGACTCGCGCGCCGTTCGAAGCCGCATTCCCTGGACGCCCTGCCGCTACCCCTTCAACAGCGGGAGCTTCACCGGCCTCCCGCCGCGCGCGGCGGAACGGTCCGCCGCGATGCAGATCTCCATCGTCTTCTGCGCGTCGAAGACGCTGATGTGCGTCTCGCGCCCCTCGAGGACGCACTGGACCAGTTCGTCGATCTCGCCCTGGAACGGGTGATGCGTGACATCCGAGGAGCCGGGCATCTCGGTTTCGATCCGGACGGCCACCGCACCCGTCGCCGTCGTCGCCGCGCGCAGCCGCACGTCGTCGAAGGGGCACGCCGCCTCGAGCGCCCCGAGGTCCAGGGGCTGGTCGTTCCAGAGGATGAGGTCGTCGCGAACCGTCGCGCGCTCCCCCATCAGCTCGACGCCGAACGCGTAAGGCATCTGGAAGTCCGTCGAACTCGTGACGTGGCCGAGCACGTCGGCGCCGGGGGCTCCTGCGCGCCCAGGCCCGCGCAGCCGCACGTTCACCGCCAGGCTCGTCGGGTACTCGTAGCCGCGCGTGTGCCGCACACCGTACGCCGAGACTTCGGCGGCCTCGAGTCCCGTGCACCACCGCAGGGCGTCCACCGCGTGGCAGCCCGCCGCCAGCAGGTGACTGCGCCCGCTCTTGGCGGTGCGCGCCCACGACCATCCCGAGTACCAGTCGGTGACCCGCGACAGGTACTGCACGCGCGCGAAGTGGAGGCGGCCGAGGTACCCATTCGCGCGCAGCCAGTGCACGAACCTGAGGTACGGGTTGTAGTGCAGCTCGAAGGACACGATGGTGCGCACGCCGGCGAGGCGGACGGCGTCGCGAATGCGGCGCAACTCGGCGGTATCGAGCCCCGTCGGCTTCTCCAGCAGGATGTGCTTGCCGGCCCGGGCCGCCGCCACCGCCTGGTCGGCGTGCAGGTGGTTGGGCGTCGCGACCGAGATGATGTCGATGTCAGGCGACTCGAGCAGATCCCTGTAGCGGCGCGTGAACCGCGCGGCATCCAGGTCGAGGCCCGACACCCGCAGCTTCTCCCGGGTCCGCGCCTCGTCGCGGTCGCACAGCATCACGACTCTCACGTGCGGGTTCCGCAGGAAGGCGCGGAGGTGTTCCTGGGCGACCCACCCGATTCCGACCACGCCGACACCAAGCTGCTTCGTCATCGCCCGGCGATTCTACCGCGGGCGGCGTCCGACGACATTCGTTTCTCGATGACCACCCAAACACGGTAGTATTCCCGTCGGCCAGCCCAGGGGTTATCGGGCCCGCGCCGACTGCAGCATCCGACAGGCGACACGCACATGACGAACTCCTACCGGCTCAGACTCTTCCTCATGATGGCCCTCCAGTTCTTCATCTGGGGCGCCTGGCTGCCGCTCATCTTCGGCTACCTGCCGAGCCTCGGCTTTTCGCCCGCCGAGCAGTCGTGGATCCTCAACGCTTTCCCCATCGCGGCCATCGTCGGCATGTTCTTCAGCAACCAGTACGCCGACCGGCACTTCGCGGCCGAGAAGTTCCTGGCGTTCAGCCATGTCGTCGGCGGCCTCGCGATGCTGTCGCTGGCCTGGGTGCACACGTTCTGGCCGTTCTTCCTGCTGATGCTCCTGCACTGCCTGTTGTACGTGCCGACGATCTCGATCACCAACTCCATCGCGTTCGCGAACATGAAGGACCCGCAGAAGGAATTCGGCCTCGTGCGCATGGGCGGCACCATCGGGTGGATTCTGGCCGCGTGGCCGTTCACGTTCATCCTGGTGGACTGGGCGGCGGTCGAGCAGGCCAACCCGCAAGGCCTCGTGAACTGGCTGGGCACCGTGCTCAGTTCAGGGCTGACCGGCGAAGCCCTGCAGGCCGGCACCCGCTGGACGTACATCGTCGCCGGCGTCGCCTCGCTCCTGCTGGCGGCCTACAGCCTGACGCTGCCGCACACGCCGCCGAAGAAGGCCAACGAGGGCGCCGTCGAGAAGCTGGCGTGGCTCGAGGCGTTGAAGCTCCTCAAGCATCCCTTCGTGCTCGTGCTCTGGCTCGTCACGCTGGTGGACAGCTTCGTCCACAACGCGTACTTCAGCTGGACCGGGGTGTTCCTCGGCACGAGCCAGGCGGCGGGCGGCGTCGGTATTCCCGGCAACTGGATCATGCCGGTCATGAGCGTTGGCCAGGTGGCTGAGATCCTCACCATGGCCGTTCTCGGTCTCGCGCTCAAGCGCTTCGGCTGGCGCGCCACGATGATCTTCGGCATCCTGGGGCACGCGGCACGCTTCGCCGTCTACGCGTTCTTTCCGCAGCACCAGGCGTTCATCATCGTGGTGCAGGTGCTGCACGGCATCTGCTACGCGTTCTTCTTCGCGACGGTCTACGTGTTCGTCGACGCGTACTTCCCCAAGGACGCCCGCGCCAGCGCGCAGGGGCTGTTCAACGTCATGATCCTCGGCGTCGGGGCGCTGGTCGCGTACTCGCTCTGTCCGTACCTGATGCAGACGGTCTTCACGCAGAACGGCGTGACCGATTTCCGCGGCCTGTTCCTCGTGCCGATGACGTCAGCCATCGCCGCCGCCGTGGCGCTGTTCCTGTTCTTCCATCCGCCAAAGGACGCGCAGTCGGGCGGTACGGCTTGAGGCAGGGCCGCTGACATACCGGCGATGGATTCCCCCTATAATCGGTGACACGTGCCGCCACGTGTGCTCGCGGTCCGGGGTCGTTCACCATCTCGGGGTCCATATGCTCAAGAAGCTCAGCCTGACTGTCGTGTTGTGTCTCGGGGTTCTCGCCGTGTCCGCGCAGGTCACCTCCCCGGCCGGAGAAGACCTGAACGCCTACTTCAAGCCGGTGAAGTGGCGTTCGATCGGACCTTTCCGCGGAGGCCGGTCCGTGGCGGTGACCGGCGTCATCGGCGATCCGAAGACCTACTACACGGGCACGACCGGCGGAGGGCTGTGGAAGACCGACAACATCGGCCTCACCTGGAAGAACATCTCGGACGGCTTCTTCAAGACCGGTTCGGTCGGGGCCATTGCCGTGGCCGGGAGCGATCCGAACGTCGTGTACGTCGGCATGGGCGAGCACGCGCCCCGCGGCGTCATGACGCACCATGGGGACGGCGTGTACCGGTCCACGGACGCCGGCAAGACCTGGACGCACGTCGGCCTCGGGGCGACGCAGCACATCTCCCGCATTCTCGTGCACCCGAAGGACCCGGACACCGTCATCGTGGCGGCCCAGGGCGCCCTCTACAGCCCGTCGCCGGAACGGGGCATCTTCAAGTCGACCGACGGCGGCGCGACCTGGAAGAACGTGCTCTTCGTGGACGACAAGACGGGCGCAGTGGAGTTGTCGATGGACGCCACGAACCCGCGCATCCTCTACGCCGCGATGTGGGAACACGGCCGCCGGCCCTGGCAGGTCATCAGCGGCGGTCCCGGGAGCGGCCTCTACAAGTCGATTGACACCGGTGACACCTGGGTGAAGATGACCGAGGGCCTGCCCGAAGAGATGGGCAAGATGGCGATCGCCGTCAGCCCGTCGGCCCCCGAGACTGTCTACGCGCTGATCGAGAGCGACTCGATGAAGGACGAGCGCGGCCTGTACGTCTCGACCGACGCCGGGAAGAAGTGGAGCCAGGTGACGAGCGATCCGCGGCTGATCCAGCGGGCCTGGTACTACACGGAACTGTTCATCGACCCGCAGAACGAACGGACGATCTACGTCCTGAGCGCGCCAGCCCTGCGGTCGAAGGACGGCGGGAAGACCTGGGAGACGCTGTCCGGCACCCACGGCGACTACCACGACATGTGGATCAACCCCGACAACCCCCGCAACTTCATCATCGCCAACGACGGCGGCGGCGCGATCACCTTCGACGCGGGCAAGAGCTGGAGCACCCAGGACACGCAGCCGACGGCGCAGTTCTACCGGATCAACGTCGACAACCAGTTCCCGTACCGCATCTACGGCGGCCAGCAGGACAACACGTCGGTCGTCATCGCCAGCCGTGAACTCGGCAGCGGCGGCATCACGACCGCGAGCTGGAAGGCGTCGGCCGGAGGCGAAAGCGCGTTCCTGGCCTTCGACCCGGACAATCCCCGCTACGTGATGGGCGGCAGCTACCAGGGGACGATCGAGGTCATCGACACGCAGGCCACGGCAGGCACGAACATCATGGCGGCGCCGATTCAGTACCTCGGCATGGACGCCAAGGACATGAAGTACCGCTACAACTGGAACGCGCCCATCATCTGGAGCCGGCACGAACCGAACACGTTCTACCACGGCGCGCAGTTCCTGTTGAAGACGACGGACATGGGCAAGACGTGGACGGAGGTGTCGCCCGATCTCACCCGCAACGAGAAGGAGAAGCAGGGCACGCCCGGCGTCCCGTACACCAACGAAGCGGTCGGCGCCGAGAACTATGGCACGCTGGCCTACGTGATGGAGTCGCCCCACGAGAAGGGCGTGATCTGGACGGGGAGCGACGACGGGCTGGTCCATCTGACGCGCGACGGCGGTACGACGTGGAAGAACGTCACCCCGAAGGGGCTGGCGGAGTGTCTGATCAACGCCATCGAGGTGTCGCCGTTCGACAGGGCCACCGCCTACATTGCCACCACGCGCTACAAGTTCAACGACCACGCGCCTGGGCTCTACAAGACAACGGACTACGGCGCGACGTGGACGAAGATCGACCGGGGGATCCCCGCGAACGCCTTCACGAGAGTCGTTCGCGAGGATGACGTCAGGCGCGACCTGCTCTTCGCGGGCACCGAACTCGGCGTCTTCACCTCCTGGAACGGCGGCCGGGACTGGTCGCCTTTCCAGTTGAACCTACCCGTCACACCGGTCACCGACCTGCGCGTCCATCAGGGGAACCTGATCGCGGCCACCTCCGGCCGATCCTTCTGGATCCTCGACGATCTCTCGCTCATTCGGCAGTACAAGAAGGACACTCCCGAGCTGTTCCTGTACCAACCGGGCAACGCGTATCTCGTCAACGGCGGGAGCGCGCTGAACAACCCGGACGAGGACTTCACGGGAGCCGATGACACCGTGGGCGTGAACCCGGCGAACGGCATCGTCCTCTACTATCGCCTGCCCGAGCTGGACAAGGACGACCTGGTCACGCTCGAGGTCACGGACGCCTTAGGCAAGCTCGTCCGCGCGTTCTCATCCAAGAAGGACGAGGCCTTCAAGAAGTGGGACGGCGGCCCGAGCGCGGAGCCCGTCCTGCCGAAGGCCAAGGGCCTCAATCGGTTCGTGTGGGACATGCGCTACCCGACGATGCCGGGCGTGCCGAACGTGTACATCGAAGCCAGCTACCGCGGGCACAAGGCGGTCCCAGGCAAGTACCGCTTCACGCTGAAGGCTGGCGGCAAGACGCTCACGACCGATGCGGAGATTCTCGCGAATCCGCTGTACCCGACCAGCGCCACGACCTACGGGGAGTACCATGACGTGATGGCTGGGATGGAGCGCGAGGTCGCGTCGATGCACCGGATGGTGAACAGCCTGTACGACCAACAGAAGCAGCTCGAGGCCATCCTTGCATCGCTGCCCTCCGGAGACGAGTACGCGTCGGTGAAGCGCGACGGGCAGTCCCTGCTCGACAAGCTCAAAGCGTGGGACGACGAGATGGTCCAGCGCCGGACCAGGGCGTACGACGATGTGGAGAACTTCCCGAACCGGTTCACGGCCGACTACCTGTTCCTGATCAACCAGACGGAGAGCGACCTGCCGCGCGTCACCCAGCCGTCGCGGGACCTGCTGGAGAAGCTGAACGCCCGGTGGGCGGCCCTGAAGGCTCGGGCGGATCAGCTGGCCGGCCAGGACATTCCGGCGCTGAACAAGCAGTTGTGGGAGCTGGGCGTGGGCGCGATCTGGAAGAAGTAGTCGTGGGTGCTGGCGGCGTCCGCACGTCACTGGGCGTGATCGGGAACAACTGAATTCATCCTGTGGTCGTGTCGGCGCGGTCGCGCCAATCACGGCCACCTCGGTCAGCCCGAGCCTCCGCCGCACAGTCCGGCAACGAATCCGAGCCACGGGCGGTTCTTCGCCGAGGCTGCCTCGCGCAGTACGGCTTCGACGCGCGGCGCGAGAATGGTGACGTCGTACGTCGAGTGGACGAACGCGTGCGCTGCGTGTCCCATCGCACGGCAGCGCTCGGGCTCCGCGGCGAGCGCCGCCAAGTGACCTGAAACGGCGCCGACGTCGCCGACCCTCACGACATGTCCGGTGATCCCGTCGCGCACGAAGTGCGTAAGCATCCCGGCGCCGCTCGTGACGACCGGCAGGCCCCGGGACATCGCCTCCAGTACGGCGAGCGGGCTCGATTCCCAGGAGGACGCCAGAGCGAACACATCCATTGCCGCAAGCAGGGTCTGGACGTCGTTGCGGACACCAGTGGCGTGAATGTGAGCCCAGACGCCCAGGGCCTGCGCGGTCATCGCGAGCTGCCTGAAGGACTCCCGATGCTGAAGTCCGACCAGCAGCAGCCTGGCATCCGGTGTGGTGCTGAGCAGGGATGGCAGTGCGCGCACCAGATCGATCTGGCGTTTGCGACGACAGATGTCGCCGACGCACCCGACGACAAAAGCCCCGGTCGACAGGCCGAGCATCTCGCGTGCCGCCGCCCGTTCGTCTGCGCCGGCGATCGGGAAGCGTGAAGTGTCGATGAAGCCCGGGATCATCCGCACGGCGCGGCGCGGCACACGATTGACCAACCGATGGTAACGCTCCGTCGCCGGCGACGTCGCGATGACGCGGTTGTTCAGCATCCAATGCAGTTGCGGAGTGGCCGAGTGGGCGGTGGCCACCACAGGTCGCCGGCTCAGCAGTCGCGCCAGCATTCCGTAGGTGTGGGCACTGCTCATGTGGGTGTGGAGCACGTCTGGATCGAAACGGTTGAGCCGGCGTGCGACGCGGACCAGCTCGCCGGGGCTGCGTCCGAAGGTGGTACGGAATCTCTCCGTCCCCTCGGTCTCAGGCTGATCCGCGATCCACGCGCCGGGCCGGTGAAGCAGGAGCACCCGGTGGCCGCAGGCAATCAAGTGCCGCGCCAGCAGCATGCAATAGACCGATACGCCGTTGACAGCCGTCCCGGATACCAGGAGCGCAACGCGCAAAGGGGCGGTGGCGCCGACAGTCAAGGCTGGTTCTCGTGGTCGCCGCACGACCGCTGGCGCTCCGAACCGATGGGAGCGCGCACCTGTTGCAGACGGGGTCTGCCGTCCCTGGATCCGTTCATTTCGGTCGGGTGTTCTGACGCGACCGGCGCGGGCGGCGCCTCCCCAAATGTCGCGGGACTCCTTCAACGGGCGCGAGGGACGCCGACCGGATCCTGGTCCCCGGTCCCTGGCCCCTGATCCCCGCCCTTCCCGGTCGCCTGCCGCCTGATCCCTGATCCCTGTTCTACATGTCCATGTACGGCATCGGCGGCACGATCCCGTTGAGGCGCGCGTAGACCGTCAGCGCCCCGCGATGGTGGGCCGTGTGGTCGTTGATGGCGCCGAAGATCGCCAAGCGCGGGGCGCCACCCATGATCGGGCCGTCCGCAATGAGGCCGAACAGATCGTCGTCGTCCATGTCGGCGACCTTCGCTTTGGCGTTCGACATCGCCTCTTCGAACCAGGCCCGCGCCTTCTCGAGCGAGGTGTAGCCGGCGACGATCTTCGCGTGCTCGTCCCAGTTCGTGTCGAAGCCCTCCGGCCGGAACGCGCCTTCAATGAACCAGTCGACGGTGTGCGCCACGTGCGCCACCTGCTGGGCGGTGGTCATCATCCCCTCGGCGGGGGCGAACGTCGAGTGCTCCTCCGTCAGGTTGCGGGTCGAACGATTGAAGAACTCGTGCACGGTCTGGAGCTGCATCAGGGCCTGTTCTGCCATGGACATCGGGTTGTCTCCTCTCAGCCGGGAGATCAAGTTTTCGCTTTTGCTTCACCCGCTGTCAAGTCCCGAACGGCCATCCTGTGGCTTCCCCGGCCCATTCTCTGACGCACGCGATTCGGCACGGCTGCTCCGGGTCGGGGCGACGGCGGCGCCACCGGAACTCTGCCTGCTGAGGCCCGGAGCGTCGCCCGCCCCCGCCGTCGGGAGGCCCTTCAGCGCGCCGTGACGTGAGCGCTCCGAGCGTCTTCCCAGCGCTGCGTTCTGACGTTCCACGCGTACGCCGTAATCTCGTACTGGCCCGGTTCGAGCCGTTCGACTCGAACGCCGAAGCCTGTCCGGTCGAACTGGGGGCCGTAGGCGGCGGCGATGTCCGGCCTGGCGCCTCCGAGCTCGGCAACGCCCAGGAACTGAGGTGCGACGCCAGGCGCGTCGGTCCGCTGCGCCCACACGTGAATGGCACCGATGCCGTGTCCGGTCCACGCTGCCGGGTCGAGCGCCCACCCGCCCACGTCGAATGGTCCGGAGACCTCCTGGCCGAGCCAGGGCGCGTCGAGGTTCATGCGGATCGCCGCCTCGCCTGGGCCAACGGATCGTACGGCCGCGATGCGGACGTCGAACGGAACCTGCTCCTCACCGCGGAGGAACACCAGGCGGTACGAGCCGAACACGCCTGGGCCGGGTGCCCACGTGAAGGTGCCGGTCTCCGGTTCCAGCCTGGCGCCTGGTGGGAGGTCGCGCACCGCCTCTCCGGCGACGAGCGCCCCCGCGTCCACTGGCCCGAGATCCAGCTCGAGCCGGTCGAGACCCGCGACCTGCACGTGTCGGATGCCGGTGTCGTCCGGTTCAATGACGACATAGGGCGTCCGCAAGTCGAAACCGACGCGGCCGCGGACCACCATCGTCGCATCCGAGGACGCCGGGACGCTTCTGGCCAGCGCACGCGCCTGCGGGGCGGAGGTCCCCTTGAGCCGATCGAGAGCGGAGGCGCGCGGCTGACGCACCCCATCGGCGGCTCCGCTGTTGAGCACGGAGAAGTAGCGGCTCCCGATGCCCTCCGTTCGACCAGCCGAATCGGTGACACTCCATGCGATTGAGTGGATGCCGTTGGCGAGCGCCTGCGTGTCGAACACGAACGAGCCGATTGCACCACGTCCGGCATCGAGGTTCCGGTGCCTGGTCGGGTTCGACGTCCTGGCGGCCAGAACAGCCGATGGTGGTTGCGTGCCGAAGGCATTCGACACGTCATCGTCACAGAAGGTCCCTCCGGGCACGGGGTTGCCCACCGTCCCCCGGCACTGGTTGTAGGTGACCGTCCCGATGGCGGTGCCGTCCACGAACACCCGTATGGTCGAGCCGCTGGGAGGAACCAGGATGTCGCTGCCGTCCGGCAAGGTGTTGCTGTCGGGCGTCAGAACCCAGCCGAAGTTCACCCGTGTGCCGTCGATGACCTCTCCCTGCTGCGGCGTGTCGATGGCACCGAACGGCTTCGCAATGTGGTCGTTGTCGAAGGTCACGCTCGTCGGCGTGGCGTCGGCAACCGACCGGCCGAGCAGGCTGGTCCGGCCTTCGACGTCGGTGGCCACCGCATAGAGCGTGATGGGGCCCTGTCCGCCATAGAGCTGGCCGTTCGGCACGTGCGGCAGCGTGTTGGTCAGCATCAGATACCCCCAGCCTGCGCGCTGCGACGCCGGATAGCCAGGGTATGCCGCCTCGACGTCCGGACGCACGCCCTGGACGAACACCGCGTCGCCGACGAACACCACGGCGTGGCCGAACAGTGTCTGACACCCGACCGGATCGTCGAAACCGAAGCAGGTGCGGTAGATCTTCACGCCCGCCACGCCCACGTCGTCGAGTGCCCAGCCAGTCACGCCGATGGACCCAACAAGGCCGCCCGCGAGCTGTGCGGGCGTGTCAATCTGGCCGAACGGGGGCGCTCCGCCACCCGTCAGGTCGACCGAGAGTTTGATCGCGACCGCCGCGGCCGACCATCCCGGGCTGGTCGGAAGGATGGTGACGGTCGCCGTGGTGGTCGTCGAGGCCCCGAGCACGTTGCCTGGGTTGACGATCCCCACGGCGAACTGCCCGGATCCCGATCCCGCCCCCTTCGTGATCTGCACCCACGGCTGGTTTGCCGTGACGGTCCAGGCGGTGGTGCCGCCCGTCATATCGATCGTGACTGTCTGTGGGCTGGTGACGGCGCTGAGGTCGCCTGTCACGCCGGCCTTCGTCGCCGCGAAGCGCAGCGTGCCCGGCGAGACGGTGATCCGCCCCACAGCGGGTGCCACGCACACCGCGGCCAGCGGATCGTCGGGGGGCACCCAGGCTCCCCGCACGCACACCCACCCGCTTGCCGGCGGGCTGCCCGCGCAACCCCGGCAGTCCGCCCGGCAGTCCGTGCCCAGGTTGTCCTGGATGATCGCGAGGTCGCTCCGATCGGTGAGACCGTCGAGGTTGATGTCGTACCAGCTCGACTTGCCCTGGGCAAGCCCGGCGAAGACACTCCAGTCCTCGATGTCGCGCTGATCCACCCGCCCGTCGAGGTTCCCATCGCCGGGACAGGAGGTCTGGGAGTTGAGAATCCTGGCGAGTTGCGCGGACAGCGCGTCGTAGTTCGCCTGCTGGTCGGGCGTCAGGCTCGGCAGCGTCTTGAGATCGAGGTCCGCACGGTCGAGTCGGGGGTTGGGCACGGCCTCATCGATCTCGTAGAACTCGTCGGAAGTCGTCGGCACGCACGCTGTGTAGGCCGCGTCGTTGAGCTGAGTGGAGTTCCTGACGATCTTGTAACGGGCGTTGCGGATGCCGACCGCCGACAGCGGCTGGATCGACACCGGCGTCAGCCCGGCCTCGGGGTGCTGTGCGATCCACACGTTGACATCGCAGCAGAGCTTGAGCCCTTCCGGCGGCAGGCCAGGGATGTCCGAGCCCTGGCCCCACCAGACTCCGCCGTTGTCCTCGCACACGCTCTTCGACACGGGGATCTGACTGCAGCTCCCCGGGAACACGCACGGTCCGTTGATGGCGCCGTTCGCATGGAGGTTGGGACCCACCTGCGTGAAGTTCCAGTCGCGGATGCTCGCCTGCGCCGGATTGGCGAGATACGGCAGCATGGCGGTCGAGTCGATCGGCCGCGGCACGCTGGCCGGCACGTCGATGCCGGCAATCTCGCCGAACAACTGGTAGAGGTCGACGAGGTTCACCATGTGGCCGACCGAGCGGTTCGGCTGTTTTACCAACGGTCCCGCGACGACGAGCGGAACCCAGACCCCGGTCTGGTAGGCGGTGCCCTTCGATCGGGACGGGTCGAACGGAAGCTTCACCGTCGTGCCGAAGCTCCCGTTGTCGCCCACGACGATCACCATGGTGTCGGAGGTCTCGGGATGATAGACGAGCCGGCCCTGCGCGTTGCGGGTGGCGATGCCGGTCGCCACGAGAAGCCGCTCGAGCTCGGTGTCGATCGCCTCGACCAGCTGATTCATCAGGACGCGCTCGGCCACCGCGTCGGTGCAGTTGAGGCCGCTGGTCGCCGCCGCCCCGGACGCCAGCAGGGCAGGCGGCGGCTGCATCAGCGGCGTGTGGGCCGATGAGAAGCTCACCGTCGCCATCCACGGCGTATCCGGGGGCTGGCTCGCGATCCACGCAATCGCGTCGTCGACGGGGACGCTGCCGCGGAACGTCCGCGCACGGATGTCGGTGGGCGGCACGGACTCCACGCTGCCGTCTCCGCGGTTGATCATATAAGGCGAGACGTAGTGGCCGCTCATCCGCGAGAAGTCGATGTTGGACGGGCGCGGACTCTGGCAGGTCTTGCCGGGATCGAAGATGCCGCCGCTGTCGCGACAGGTCCGACCTGGGGGAATCCCTCCCGACGTGCTCATGGCCCGGCAGGAGTTGTCGGCGGCGTAGCACGCTCCGGTGTCGGCGCCGAACTGGTTCGGATTGGTCGGGCTCCGGTCGGCCGAGCCTGGAACGAAGCCGCAGGACCACGTGCCCTCGGGGGCGACGCCCCCGGCCGTCGTGTCGATCGACGGCGGGTCACCGGTCTCGTCGAGCCAACCGGCATAGTAGTCCCAGCCGAGCGCGCTCGGCATCGCGAGGCCGTAGGGGTTGTTCCACTGGACCCCCAGATGGAACTTGCCGAACAACGCGCTCCGGTAGCCGCGCAGCTTCAGCAGCTTCGGCACCGTCAGCTCGAACGGGGAGACGTGGGAGTTCGCGAGATCGTCCGGCCCCTGAGCGCCGAAGACGTTCGTGCGGAGCGGGAATCGACCCGTGAACAGCAGAGCCCGGGTGGTCGAGCAGGCGGGCATCGACCACGCGTTCGTGAAGCGGACCCCCTCATCGGCGATCTGCTGCAGGGTCGGCGTGCTCGGAGGCGTCTGCCCCCCGTATCCGAACGTCCGCATCTGGTCGATGCCGACGTCATCCATGATGATGAACAGGATGTTGGGCGTCGGCGGGCCGGCGTGGGCCACCGCGGGCAGCGCGAACCACAAGGCCAGCGCGAACAGCGGTCCGAGGTCGCTCGCCCGCGAGGTCGGACGTCCGGGCAGCCTCTTCTGCGAGTCACACCCCTGGTTTGCGCGCTCCTCAGGTCTCCCGTGACCCGCACGTCCACCGGCGTTGAACAGTGGCATTCACCCCTCCCGGCAGCCCACCGGGACTACTGGCAGGCTGCCAGCCGTTTCCGGGGCGCTGCGACTCCTGCAACAGCAGCAGGGCGCGTGAGCAACGGTCATCGGAATCCAGCGAACGGGATCTCCCCCTGCGCACTTCCCTGTCCAAGCGCACGGCGGCCGCCATCAGCACTGGCTGACCGCGTGCAATCGTCTGCCGCTCACCGGGGCTGGGGCTGGACCGCTGGATGCCGACAGCGGCGTCACGCCAACCCCACCAGCACCGATACGCAACCCGACCATGCCAGCCTCTTCGCAGTTCCCTTCATCGCTTCCTCCTTGCGGGGAACGTGGAACCATGGAGCGTCGGGCTCCGTGAGCTGAGCTGGTTGCCCACGGCCATTACATTCGACAGGAGAACGGGTCACCAGACGCGAATCCACCAATCTGCAGGTCGCGAACGACAATTTCTTGTACTGGTCCGGGCCGAGGCAGGAAAGTCGCGCGCAAGCCGGACGTTGAAGCAGAGGCCCGACTTGCGGGCCTGGCGGCACGCGCCGGCCGGGTGCGGCGTGCCCCAGGGTCAGTCCGTCTCGTCGAGAGAGGCCCATCCCCGGCGCAGCGCGTAGAGGGCAGCCTGTGTGCGGTTGGTCACGCGCAGCTTGTCGAAGATCGTTCGCAGGCGGTTCGACACGGCGTGCGGCGGCCACCGCAGCGCCTCGGCAATCTCGCGATTATCTCGGCCCCTCGCGACGAGTCGGAGGACCTGCAACTCCGCCTCGAGGAGCGGCATGTGATGGCCGGGCGCAGGCGCCGGTCGGGATCGGTGTCCGTCTCGCTTCGGGGATGCCACTGCCCCCTATTAGGCACGATCGGGACGAGGCCCAGCCAGACGCGAATCAACCGATTCGCTCGGGCGGACGCCACAATTTCCTGTCTCTACCGGGATTCGTCGAGCGACGCCCAGCCCTGTCGCAGCGCGTAGAGCGCCGCCTGCGTGCGGTTGGTCACGTGCAGCTTCTCGAAGATGACCCGCAGGCGGTTCGACACGGTGTGCACCGAGAGGTGCAGCTCGTCGGCGATGTCGCTGTTGTCGAGCCCGCGCGCGAGGAGGCGGAGCACGTCGACCTCCTTCTCGAGAAGCGGTGCAGGGCGCAGGGCACCGGGCCGAGCCGGCAGATGGAGCTCGCCCAGCACGCGCGCGGCAATGATCGGGTCGACGAGGTACTCGCCCCGGTGGACGGCCGTGATGGCCTCGATGAGCTCGGTCGCGTCCACGGTCTTCAGCAGATACGCGCGTGCGCCGGCCCGGACCGCGGCGAGCAGGTACGATTCGTCCCGGTACATGGTGAGGGCGATAATGCGCGACTCCGGCGCGTCGACCACAATCCGGCGGATGGCTTCGGCGCCGTCCATCTCGGGCATGGACATATCCATCAGCGTGACGTCGGGCCGAGCCGACTTCTGCTGTGACACGGCCTCAACGCCGGTCCTCGCTTCGGCCACGACCTGAAACCGGCCGAGCCCCTCGCAGATCTCGCGGAGGCCCTGGCGCATCAGCGTGTGATCGTCGGCAATCAGCACCCGAATCGGCCGCGACGCCGTCATGCCGCCCCCTCTCCGCTCGCGCCGGGCACGACGATGGTGATCGTGGTGCCCTGTCCCGGCGCAGACTCCACGGCCATCGTGCCGCCCATCATCCGCACGCGCTCGGACATGCCGACCAGGCCGAACCCGTGGCCAGGCTCCGCAGGAGCCACCCGCGCCGGATCGAATCCTCGGCCGTTGTCGCGGAGGGTCACACGCACGGAACCCTTGTCGAACCCCAGGTCGACGGAGGCACTGGTCGCGCCCGAGTGCTTGACGATGTTGTTCAGGCCCTCCTGGATCACGCGGAACAGCCTGAGGGCCGTGTCGGGGGCCAGTCGGACGCCTTCCGCGTTCAGGCTGCACGCAATCGGGATCCCGGACGCGTCGGCGACCCGTCCCGCGGCTTCGCGGACAGCGTCTGCCAGGCCGATCCGCTCCAGATGGTACGGCAGCAGCTCGTGCACCACCTCGCGGACTTCCCCCAGCGCCTGCGAGGCCGCCTCCGCGATCTTGCCGAGCCGCTGGCCCGCCGCATCGTCTCGAGGCAGCGTCTGCCCGCCCATCTGCGCCCAGTTCCGAATCACGACGAGCGTCTGCGACACGCCGTCATGCAGCTCTGACGCGATGCGTCTGCGGTCTGCCTCCTGCGAATCGATGAGCTGACGGGAGAACGCCTCCTGAAGCGCCCGCTTCCGCTCCAGGATCCCCAGGCGCACGCGGTGGGTGCCGTACCCCGCGGCCGCGACACCGACCAGCACCAGCGCCAGGAACCACGACGTCCGGTAGAACGGCGGCACGACGACGACGCTGAAGCCGGCGCCTTCCTCGTTCCACACCCCGTCGCGGTTGGCGGCGAGCACGCGGAACCGGAAGGTCCCGTACGGCAGGTGCGTGTAGCGCGCCATCCGGTCCGTTCCGGCTTCCACCCAGCCGGGCTCGAGGCCTTCCATCCTGTACCTGAATCGCACGAATTCGGGCCGCACGAACGAAAGCGCGGTATAGCGCGCCGCGATCGCGGTGTTGCCGGATCGGAGCTCGATGACGTCGCGCTCCGACACAGGCCGGTCGCCGACCGACACCTCCATGATCGCCACGGGTGGGGGCGGCAGGCTGGCCAGCGAGCCGGGATCGATGACGGCGACGCCGCGCTGCGTCGGAAACCAGAGACGACCATCCCTCGCGCGGATGCCGGCGGGGCGCCCCAGGCCGTTGCACTCCTGGTCGGCCATGCCGTCCTTCCGGCCGTACTGCACGGGCGTGACCACGGCCCGACGTCCTGCGGCCACGTCATCCAGTTCGGCCTTCGCGATGCGGTAGATGCCGACGTTCGAGCTGATCCAGAACCGGGACTGGTCATCTTCGAGAATCCGGAACGCGCCGTTGGTGGGCAGGCCCTGCCTGGTCGTGTATTGCGTGAACACCCCATCCCGGTACCGGAAGAGGCCGGTGTCGTACGTGCCGATCCAGAGCGCCCCGTCCTCGTCCCGGTGGATCTCACGGACGCGGCGTCCAACGAACCCGGCCTCGGGCCCGATCTTGGTCACCACGTCGTGCTCGTACCGCGCGAGACCCTCAGCGCTGCCGATCCAGAGGGCCCCTCGGGCATCCTCGAGAAACGCAGATACCTCCCTGGTGCCGGCGAGAGGCGGCTCGAAGACTCCGTCGCGGTACCGGACGGCGCCCAACCCGGTACCGAGCCAGATGTCGGAACCTCGGCCCTGATGGATGGCGAAGACCGGTGCCTCGACCACAGGATTCGGAAAGGCCTGCAGCCGGCCGTCTTTGACCCGCCACACGTTGCCGCCACCGTCGCCAACCCAGATCGCGCCCTCACGGTCCTCGCCGAGCGCAAGCACGTTCTTGTTGGCGAGGCCGTAGGCGGCCGTCACGTCCTCGAAGGTGCCGTTGTGGAATCGCGCCAGCCCGGGCCACGCGCCAATCCAGATGTCGCCCCGCCGATCCTCCATGACCGGATAGGTGTTGAGCGCAGCCAGCCCGTCGGCGGGCCCGAAGCTCACCACGGGCTGCTCGGTGAGTCGCGCCAGACCGTTCTCGGTGCCGACCCAGTGGTTCCCTTCACGGTCGCGGAAGATGACCCGGACCTGGTTGTGCGGCAGCCCGTCGGCCGTCGTCAGGACCGTGAAGCGACCGTCCCGAAAGCGCACCAGGCCCCTCAGGTCCGGCACGGCGGGACGCCAGGTGCCCCGGGGGAACCAGAGCGTGCCGTCCGGATCCTCCAGCATGACCATGTGATCGGCCCAGAGGGCCCCCTCCCTCTCGCCGTACTCGCGCACCGTGTCTCCGTCGATGCACAGGAGCTGGCCGAGATGACGGGAGTCCCGCATCCAGACGCGCCCGGCGCCATCCTCGCGCAGGTTGCCCGGCGGCAGCGCGGCGGTACGGGTCCGTCGATCGCCCTCGTATCGGTGGGCCATCCCCTGCGCATCGCGAAACCACCGGGCACCGGCCGCCGACTCGCCGATCGGCGTCATGCCCTCGGCGCCCGGCGGAGGCCCCGGGGCGGTGTACGGCACGAAGCGGCCGTCCCTCCAGATGACGGTGCCTTTGACGGTCTCGGCCACGACGCGGCCGTCATCCAGCGTGACGAGGCCGACGGTCTTCGCAGGCAGCCCGTCGGCCTCGCTGGCAACCAGAAACCGCCCGTCGCGGAAGCGCATCAGGTAGCGCTCCTGCGTCAGCACCCAGAGCTGTCCGGCACCATCCAGTCGCATCCCGGCCAATCGCGAGTTCGGCAGCTCCGGGTTGGTCCCGGTGTCGAACACGCGGACGCTCACGCCGTCGAACCGCGCAAGGCCGCCGAGCGTGCTGGCCCAGATGAAGCCGTCAGGGGTCTGCTTGACGTCGAAGACCGTGCCCTGAGGCAGGCCCTGCTCGGTCGTCCAGCGGTCGATCTGGTACTGCGCCGCGGCCGGACCGTCGGCCACGACCGTCAGGACGAGCATCACCGCCGCCACCCGAAACGGCCGAAGCAAGATCATGAGGAAAAGGAGAACCAGTTCCGCAGCCTATGTCCCCGGGCGGGTGCTGTCAAACAAATAATTGTCACCTCGCGCCCCCAGATCGGTTGATTCGTGTCTGTCACTTCCGGGCGGCGTCGAGCACGATCGGACCCAGGGACTCTCAACCCAATCTCTTGAGTCACGGAGCGTGCCATGAGCAAGCTGAGAACACGGTCGTGCGCCTGGGGCCTGTCTTGCGTCGAGGGCATTCGCCGGGGTCACGCGCGCGTGAGCGGGCGTCGGCGGCCCGTTCGCGGTGCGTTGGTCCTGGCCTGTCTGTTGGCAGCCGCCCAGTTAGGCGGGGATTCACCGGCACAGGCCGTCTCGCGTGCGCCGAACATCCTGTTCATCATTCTCGACGACGTGGGGAAGGACCAGCTCGTCGCGTTCAACCCGGCGGCGCACTCGACGCTGACGCCGAATATCAACGCCATCGTCGCGGCCGGCGTGCGCTTCACGAACGTCTACGCCATGCCGGAATGCTCGCCCAGCCGGGTGTCGTTCTTCACGGGACGCTACCCGCTCCGCACCGGCGTCAACGCCGCGATTCTTGACCAAGACCTGCCGGCGTCGCAGATCTCCCCCTACGAAGTCACCACGCCACGGGCGCTCGCGACCGCCTCGTATCGGAGCGCCATGATCGGGAAGTACCACCTTGGCGGGCCCGAGAACAACCCGGATGGCAACCGGGCACCGGTGGCGATGGGGTGGGACTACTTCAACGGAAACCTGCGGGGAGGCCCTCCCCCGATCGACACGACCCTCGGAGGCCAGTACACGCAGGACACGGCACGGTACTCCTGCGGGTTTCCGACGGGAGGCGCGCGAGGTGCCGCGTGGTTCCAGGACGCCGGCGGGCAGGCGCGATGCGACGACAACAAGGGAGCCGGTTACACCGGGGTACAGGCCGTCACCCTCGGAGGCATTCCGGCGCTCGATGCCCGGGGCGACTTCGCCCCGACATGCCGCGAGATCGCAGGACCCTCGCCTGATTTCACAAGGCTCAACGGGTACTACGTCTGGCCGCAGGCCATCGTCGATGAGCGCAGCACGGCCACGCCGAAGTCACGTCAGTACATGACTACGGCGCAGACGGATGCCGCAATCGACTGGATTCGCACGCACAGGGAGGGACCAGACCGCCTCCGTCCGTGGATGGTGACGGTGAGCTACAACGGCATCCACACCCCCTATCAGCCGCCGCCGGCCGAGCTCATTCCGCCAGGCTTCACCTGGCCAGCCGCCGTACCCCAGAACTGCACGGCCACGGCCGCCCAGCACACCTGGGGTGAGCTCATGCTCGGGGCGCTCGATCACGACATCGGCCGGCTGCTCGTGAGCGTTGGCCTCGCGGATCGGGACTCGCAAGGGCGGCTCGTCTATCGCCCGGAGATGACGGACACGATGGTGGTCCTCATCGGTGACAACGGCACGCTCTTCACCAGCGTCGAACCTCCGTACGATCCGTCCAGAGCGAAGGGCACGCCGTACGAGACAGGAACCCAGGTGCCGCTGGTCGTGTCGGGCCCGTTGGCGGTCGGGCCCGGCCGGAGCGTCGGGCATATGGTCAATGCGGTCGATCTCTACCGCCTGTTCGGGGAGGTGGCCGGCATCGACGTGCGCGACGTCGTCCCGCCCGCGCACGTGCTCGACGCCGAACCGATGCTGGCGTATCTGACCAATCCAAGCCAGCCGAGCGTGCGCCGGACGAACTTCACG
Organism: uncultured Vicinamibacterales bacterium; assembly: GCA_964481395.1. Classification (GTDB taxonomy): domain Bacteria; phylum Acidobacteriota; class Vicinamibacteria; order Vicinamibacterales; family JAKQTR01; genus JBFMFH01. The sequence continues at coordinate 32,111 of CAYZYG010000021.1, read as the reverse complement.
CAGCTCGGACTCGGCATCCTCCCGCCCTCGGTCAAGACGTGGCCGTGCGTCCTGAAGATCGGCCCGGTCAACCTCTCGACCGACGTGCTCTTCACGTCGGAAAGCGTGTGCGCCGACCAGAGCGGAACGTGGTTCGGACCGACGGCGGACCAGCCGAATCCTCCGTACCCGACCAGCTGCGCGGTCAGGGAGAGCGGTCTCTACAGCAGCCTGTCGATCATCCCGAACCGGGTCTGGGCCCTTCGCAACGACCGGTACAAACTCGTGAAGGTGGAGCGGGCTCCGTGCGACGTCGGCCTGGGCGAGTACGAGTTCTACGACCTGTGGGCGCGCGCGCCCACGAATCCGGCCGGCATCGACCTCGCATCGACCAACCTCCTGGTCAACGGCAGTCCCGTCGGATTGACGACCGAGCAGAGCGCGAACTTCCAGGCGTTGCAGGCCGAGCTGCAGTCGCTGCTCGATTCCGAGATCGCCTGCCCCGGCGACGGCAACCTCGACAAGCGCGTCGACGTCAACGACTGGAACGGCGTCCGTCGGTTCCTCGGCCAGCCGAGCGTGTTCGACTTCACCCAGGACGGGACGACCGACCGCCTGGACCTGCAGTGCGTGCGGAGCAACCTCGGGCGGGACTGCCGCGTCCAGGGTCCGGGCAACGCCTGCCGATGAACGGGCAGGCTGTCGCGGAGGTCGGTTACCGTGGGTGCGGGCGGCCATCGGCGTGTCGGGGCGGCGGAGGTGTCGAACCGACCTCGTTCCCCATCTGACCGTCAGCGGCACCCCAGCGTCCACCAGCGCGTCCTGAACGGCGAGCCGCCCCCAGCCGCGCCCCGGGCATCGGTTGCTGCGCGACAACCGGATGCCCGGGCGTGTCCGGGCGGCCGCGGTTTGACCCGGCACCCGGCGGCTCGGTAGAATCGCGGCCTTCCGGGATCGGTGCCCCCCTTGGCCGCGTTCGTCGCGGCGCTCCTGCACATGAGTGCTGACGAGCTGAAGCTCGCGTCGATCGTCGTCGTTCTGGTCGTCGCCCATCCGCTGCTGCTGGGGCAGCGCGTGCGTCACACCGTCCAGGTTGCGCTGCTCGCGACCGTCATCGGGCTTCTGGCGCAGGTGCCTCTGGGTCGCGACTTGAACCGGTACACCCCGAACATCACCATCTATCTCTCGTACGTGAGCCTGGCGGTCGTCATGACCTGGACTGTGAGCCTCACGTCGATCTACGGGCTGCACCTCTGGGTGGCGAGGGTGTGCCGGCGAGAACCGCACTTCGGGTTCTACGCGGTATGCGGCCTCCCCATTCTCGTCTTCCTGGAATGGGTCGGATCGAATGTCATCCGGATGAAGCTCGACGGCTACGCGCGTTTCAGTTCGCTCATGCCTTTTCTGAACGCGATGCACGCGCCACCGTGGCTCTACGGGTACTACATCGCCGTCGCCATCCTGTTCTTCTACCTGCTCAGGCACCTCCGCCGGCGCGGCGTCCTCGACGCGCCGTACTCATGACCGATCCACTTTGACCAGGGCCGCGATTGGCGGGCATCGCGGCGGGAACTGTTACAATGGAACCATTACGGTTCCATTATGGTGTTATATGCCGACGCTGACGCTCAAGAACATTCCAGCCGAACTCCACACACGGCTCAAGGCCAGCGCCGAGCGGAACCGTCGGAGCCTCAACAGCGAGATCTTGGTACGCCTCGAGCGTGACATCGACCGGCCTGTACTCGACCCGGTTCTCGAGTCCGAGGTGCTGCGGGCGTTGGTGACACGCCTGCCAACGGTGGCGCCGGGCCAGCCGGCTCAAGGCGAGCCCCTTCCCGATGTGCTTCGGCCGCTGTTCTGGGACTCTCCGTTCGACGATCTGCGCTGGCCCGAGCACCGCGACGTCGTGATCGCACGAGTGCTGCAATCCGGCGGGACTGCGGCCGTCGCCTGGCTCCGTGGCGCGGTGCCCGACGACGAACTGGCCGGCTGGATCGCGCGACGTCAGGGCCGCGGCCTCGATGCGCGGCAACTGCGTTTCTGGCAGGTCGCGTTGGATCTCCCGGCGGCGGACGTGGATCGATGGGTCGCACACGCGCGCGAAGGCGCGTGGGAGAGGCGGGTACGGCGATGACCCTTCACACGGAGGTGCTGACCGATCGGCAGGTTCACGTGCTCGACGCCATCGCGCCCGTGGCAGAGGCCGCCCACTTCTACCTCGCGGGCGGCACGGCTGTCGCCCTCCGGTTTGGTCACCGCCGATCGGAGGACTTCGATTGGTTCGCCGCCGCCGTCGGACATCCCGAGGCATGGCGGCCACGATTCGAGCCACGGGCCTGGCTGTGGACAGCCTCGAACTGGCCGCCGGCATGGTCAACTGCCGGATTGGCGGTGTGAACGTGCAGTTCCTGGAGTTCGCCTATCCCCTGCTCGCCCCACCGGAGGCGTGGCCCGACAAGCGTGTCGCGCTCGCGTCGCGTCGGGATCTGGGTGCGATGAAACTGCTGGCCATCGCCCAGCGCGGCGCCCGCAAGGACTTCGTCGACGTGTCCGAACTGCTCCGGCAAGGCGCGCAACTCACGACCATGCTCGAAGACTTCCGCGTGAAGTTCCAGGCGGATCCGATCTCGGTGCTCCGTGGGCTGGCCTACTTCGATGACGTGGACTTGGAGCCCATGCCCGAGATGCTGTCCCCGGTCACTTGGTCGCACGTGAAGGACGGCATCACCGACGCGCTGCGCGCCGTGCTGCGCTAACAGGCGCCCGAGACCCTGCTGCCGGTTCCCCGTTCTTCCCTGTCGCCGGTCGCCTAGCCCCGGATCCCTGTTCTTCAGAATTCCGCGTGCTCCGTCCGCCGGATGATCTCGTTCTGGAGCGCCTCCGACAGGTCGCAGAAATAATCGCTGTACCCGGCCACGCGAACGATGAGGTCGCGATGCGCGGCGGGGTCGGCCTGGGCTTCGCGCAGGGTGTCGGCCGTCACCACGTTGAACTGCATGTGGTGGCCGTCCATCTTGAAGTACGTGCGCACCAGGCTGTGCAGGCGGTCGATGCCTTCGTCGCCCTCCAGCAGCGACGGTGTGAACTTCATGTTCAGCAGCGTGCCGCCGGTCTTGACGTGGTCCATTTTGGAGGCAGACTTCAGCACAGCCGTCGGGCCGTTGCGGTCGGCGCCCTGCACGGGACTGATGCCCTCCGAGAGCGGCTGGCCCTCGCTCCGCCCGTCGGCTGACGCGAGGCACACCTCCCCGAAGTACACGTGGCAGGTCGTCGGCAGCATCTCGAGGCGATAGGCGCCGCCCTTGGTGTTCGGCCGGCCGTCAATCGACTCGAACAGCATCCGGAAGGTCCGTGTCATCAGCGCGTCGGCGTAGTCGTCGTCGTTCCCGTACTTGTGTGTCTTGTTGACGAGACGCTGGCGCAGCGTCTCCTGCCCTTCAAAATTGGCGTCCAGCGTTTCGACGAATCGCCCGAGCGGCGCGTCACCGTGGTCGAAGACGACGTCCTTGATGGCCGAGAGGGCGTCGGTCACGCTGCCGATGCCGACCGCCTGGATGAAGGTGTTGTTGTAGCGCGCGCCGCCAGCGTTGTAATCCCTGCCTCTGGCAATGCAGTCGTCGGTGATCACCGAGAGGAACGTGTGCGGCATCCGCGTCGCATACAGCCGCTCGATGATCTGGTTCCCGCGAATCTTGATGCCGAGTACGTGACGCACCTGCGCCTCGAACGCGGCGAACACGTCGTCGAACGTCTTGAACGACGCCGGATTCCCCGTCCGGGCGCCGATGTACTTCCCGGTTCGCACGTCGAAGCCGTCGTGCAGCGCCAGCTCGAGCATCTTCATCAGGTTGAAGTAGCCGGTGAGGATGTAGGCTTCCTTGCCGAACGCGCCCACCTCCACGCACCCCGAGCACCCGCCTTCGCGCGCGTCCTCGAGCGTCTTCCCCTGGCGCAACTGCTCCTCGACGACGGCATCGGCGTTGAAGATCGACGGAAAGCCGTAGCCGTTCCGGATGACCTTGAGCGCGTGCTTCAGCACGACGTCCGGCGTCTTGCGCGACACCTGGATGTTGCTGCTGGGCTGCAGCAGGTGCATCTCGTCGATGATGTCGAGCAGGAGGTGCGTCACCTCGTTCGACCCGTCGTGGCCGTCGCGCAGGAGGCCGGCGAGGTTGATGTTCGCGAAGTCCGTGTAGGTGCCGCTCTCGGCCGCCGTCACGCCAACCTTCGGCGGCGCGGTGTGGTTGTTGAACTTGATGAAGAAGCACTCGAGCAATTCGCGCGCGGATTCCCGCGTGAGCGTGCCGTCGGCCAGACCTTTCTCGTAGAACGGCCAGAGGTGCTGGTCGAGATGGCCTGGGCTGAACGCGTCCCAGCCGTTCAGCTCGGTGATGACCGCCAGGTGACAGAACCAGTAGTACTGCAGCGCCTCGTGGAAGTCGCGCGGCGCGTGCGCCGGCACCCACCGGCACACGTCGGCAATCTTCTCCAATTCGCGTCGACGCGCGTCGTCGGTCGTCTTCGCCGCTTCCGCCGCCGCGAGATCCGCATGGCGCTCGGCAAAGCGAATGACCGCATCGCACGCGATGGCCATGGCGCGCAGTTGTTCACGCTTGTCGAGAGTCTCGGGGTCGTGCTCGAAGTCGAGGGCGGATTCGGCCGCCGCGATCTCGGCCTTGAAGTCGAGCATCCCCTTTCGGTACAGCTTGCCGTCGGCCACGGTGTGGCCGGGCGCCCGCTGCTCCATGAACTCGGTGAAGCAGCCGGCCTCGTAGGTGTCGTGCCACTCGCGCGGCAGCTGCTCGAACATCTGGTCGCGCAGCGAGCGGCCGCGCCAGAAGGGGATGATCTCGCGCTCGTAGAGGTCGATGACCGACGGGTCGACCTTGTAACTCGTCTTGGGGCGCGAGTCGAGGATCCGCAGGTCCTCGGCGCTGTGGCACGTCAGTTCGGGATAGGTCGGGACGGCCTTCGGCTTCGGGCCGCGCTCGCCGACGATGAGCTCGCCGTCTCCCATCCAGAGGGTCTTCCGGTCGCAGATCGCATAGAAGTTCAGCGCGCGCATCATCGGAGCGCTCAGCCGGCCCTGCTGCTCGAGATAGAAGTCGGTGACGATCTTCGCGCGCTCGCCGCTGATGGACGGGACCGCGGCCAGGCTCTCCTGGCGCAGGCGGGCAGTTCGTTCGATCATGCGTGGCCTCCGATGGTGGTCGTCAGGCCCTCGGCGCGGAAGCACGCGGCGAGGGCGTCAAGGCGTTCGGGCGTGGGTGATGCGGTGCCGTGCAGGACGTAGTCCTTGCCGGCCCGCGCGAACTTGGCTTCTCCGGTCGCGTGGTACGGCAGCAGATCGACGCGGCGAATCGTGGGCAGCCGCCTCAGGTACGCGGCTGTCGCCTCGAGGTTTGCGTCGTCGTCGTTCACGCCGGGGATGACGGGAATGCGGATCCACACCGTACGGTGGATGGCGGTCAGCTTCTGGAGGTTCTCGAGGATGACGCGGTTCGACGCGCCCGTTGCCGCGCGGTGACGCTCGTCGTCCATCAGCTTGAGGTCGTAGAGCACGAGATTCGCCTGGAGGGCCGCCGCCCCGAGGTCTGCCCATGTCGCGTGACCGCAGGTGTCGAGGGCCGTGTGTACGCCTTCGGCGCGCAGCCGCCGCATCGACTCGGTCACGAAGGCCGCCTGCATGAGCGGCTCGCCGCCCGAAAAGGTCACGCCGCCGCCCGATTCTTCGAAGAACATCCGGTCGCGCAGCACGGTTCTGACGATCTCGTTCGGCTCCATCACGCTCCCGACATGCTGAAACGCTCCCGTCGGGCACGCCTCCACGTCGTCCCGGCCGCGCCCGTGCACGACCGGGTCGGCCAGTTCCTCGTCGGAGCAGCGTCCGCACCGCATGCAGCGGCTGAGCATCCGGACGTATTCGATTCGCGGGTCCTGGCTTTCCGGGTTGTGGCACCAGGCGCAGCTGAGCGGACAGCCTTTCATGAAGACCGTCGTGCGCAGCCCCGGGCCGTCGTGGAGCGAGAAGCGCTGCACGTTGAAGACGAGGCCGGTCGGCGTCATGGCCCCGTCTCCGGGTCAGCTCCGTGCTCCGCCGCCTGCCCGGCGAAGTAGTAGGCGCGGATGAATGGCTCCTGGACCTCGAACGACCAGTGGACGTTCCGGATGTGTCCGGCGGCCTCACCCAGCCGCCCCTGTTCGAGCAGGCGGACGAACTCCTCGTGCTCGACGACGGAGTGCCGTTCCCAGGCCTGGAGCATGCCGGCTCTGCGGGGCCAGTCGTAGAGGCGCTGCTTGAGCAGGTGGACCTGCGCGACGAGGCGGGCGTTGTCGCTGCGGAGGAGGTACGTGTCGTGAAAGGCGAGGTTCGCCGCGTAGTAGCGGTCGAAGTCGCGGTTCGCGACGGCTTCGGCCATCTCCGCGTCGAGCGCGCGCATGCGCGCGAAGTCGTCGGTGCCGAGCGTGCGGCCTGCGGATTCGAGGGCGGCCGCTTCGAGGGCGCCGATGATCTCGTAGAAATGGCGGATGTCGTCGAGGGTCAGCGGGTTGATGCGAAAGCCGCGGCGCGGGAGGACGGTGACGAAGCCCTGCGACTCGAGGTGGAGGAGCGCCTCGCGCAGGGGGGTGCGGCTGATGCCGAGTCTGGCGGCGAGGTCGTTGAGGTCGAGGAAGCTGCCGGGCTGAAGGCCGCCTTGGGCCATCTCGGCGCGAAGGAAGTCGTAAACCTGCTCGCGGAGCGTACGGGTCTGGAGAGCCGGGCGCGGTTGGCCCGGGGCTAAGTGTCGGATGGGCTCCACGGTAGCCACTGACATCAGATATCTAATATATCAGATTGCGAATCCAGCCATCAGGGTGCCAACTCTCAGGTACTGACTCCCACACAAGTCCCTCACATAAACGGCACGTCCTCCGCCGGACAAGCGCGGGGATTTGGCCTATCAATAGGACCGCTGCCAGGACCCACTTGGCGCCGAACACGAACCGCAGCTGGGAAACGCACCTGCTGCGTCGAGGGTTCAGCCCATGGGCGCTCGGGTGGCCCGGCGGGCGGCAGGCCGACCGGTGGGGAGTTGCGGCACTCTGCTCCTCGCCGGTTTCATGCTCGGCGGCTCACCGGCAGGACAGGAGGCCACGGTGCCGCCCGCGCTGTCCGTGGTCAGGCCCGTCGATGAGTGCGCCGCTCGGGCGGTCGACGAAGGGTGGGAATGCTCCCCGTCGATCAGGGAACTCACGGGGCGTCTCGCCGGTACGGACGTGGTCGCATACGTCAGGTGCGCGTGGCTACGAACCGATGCCCGACATGGCGTCCTGGCGTGGGTGGGGCGCACCGCGACGCAGCGCTTTGTCCAGGTCGTGCTGTCGCATGGGATCCCGCCGCAGCAGCGAATCGAGATGCTGGGGCACGAATTGCAGCACGCGGTCGAGGTCGGCGGAGCGCCTTGGGCTGACGGTGAGACGAGTCTGCCGGTGCTGTTCCGCCGGATCGGCCGGCAGACGTCGCAGTACGGGACGTTCGAAACCGTTGCCGCCGTCGAGGCCGAACTTCGGGTGCGACGCGAGATCGCGACATCGGTTTGGCCGGGATTCGCCGGGGGCGGGCGGGTCAGGGCCGACCAGAAGCCCGACCGGCGGCGGCAACCGTAGGACGTGCTCGATCGAGAGTTTGGGCGGCGGCAGACGGTCAACCTCCTAATGCGCGCCAGGTGGGTCCTGTGGCGCACCCGTCTTCCGCCGCTTTTTTTGCGTCTGCCGGTCAGGGGGACCACGACAGCCCGCCGTCCTGCGGGATCGCCGGTGGCGTCGTCCGGCCGTCCTATCGCGGAAACGCCATTCGGCGCACGAGATCCTGGAAACGCGCGTCGCCCCGGAGGGAAGCGTACTCGGGTGTCACCCTGATCATCATCATCTCAGGCGACCGGTCGGCGTACGCCCGTTCCAGCCACGCGATGGCTTGGTCGCGCTGCCCGAGTCCCGCGTGAATCCAGGCGATGGTCTCGGGCGCGACGTACTCCCGCTCCGACATGTCGGTCAACTGTCGGAGCAAGGACCTTGCGGCCGCTGTTCGGCCCGCTGCGGCGTAAACGAACCCGGCAGAGGCAGCGGCACGTGGATTGCCGGGAACCAGCTGCAGCAGCCGGTCCGTCAAGCTGACCGCGTCCGTCCGCCGCCCCTGCAGCACGGCGAGGACTCCAAGCAGCTCGATGCTACGCGCATCATTCGGCTGTCGCTTCAGGATGGCCGATGCTGCGGACTCTGCCTCGTCGAGCTGACCGCCGAACAGCCGGCGCAGCGCGGCGTCCCGCTGGACCGCTGGGTTCAAAGGATCGAGTTCCTCTGCCCTGGCGCCCTCGGTCTCCGCTTCATCGAACCGGCCCAAGGCCAGCAAGAACCTGGCGTAGGCGGCGTGCGCGTCGGCCCGGTTCGGCGCGGCGCCCAGCGATGCGCGGAATTCACCTTCGGCCTCGGCCCACTTCCATTCGAACGCGGCGAGCAGCCAGGCGCGAAGGCTGCGGGCCTGCGGGTCACTGGGAGCGATCCTCAGCGCCTCAGCGAGATCCGCACGCGCCCGCTCGATGGCATCGAGTCTGTGAAGCCCCGCCGGCGGTCGCGTGGCCATCGCCAGATAGCACTGCGCTCTGCCCACGTAGGCATCCGTCCACCTGGAGGCGGCTTCAAGGGCCGTCGTGAAATACTGGATGGCCTCTCGCACGTCGTCGGAGGACCCCCGCGACAACAAGTACCGGCCCACGGCGACGGATTCAACGGCCTTGGAGTCGACCTGGTGGATCGTCTCCTCGGAACGCGGCTCGGTGGGCCGCTCGACCACTCCGGCCGCCCGAGCCACGGCCGCAGCGATCTCGTGTTTCGTCTTGACCAGATCCTGGACTGCGGGGTCGTACTCCCCGGTCCACAGCACGGAGTCCGAACTCACATCGACCAGGCGGATGGTGACGCTCACGCGAGGTCCAACGCGCTGAAGCGTCCCCTCCAGTACGGCCTCGACGCCGAGTTCCTTGCCGATCCGGCGCAGGGGCAGAGACACGTCTTCGTACTGCCGCACGGACTGGGAGGCGATCACCTTGCGGAACGCGCCGATCCCGGCGAACTCGCTGATCAGGCTGTCCGTGAGCCCCAGCGCGAGCGGGCGATCCGATGCGTCTCCCCCAACCAGTCTGAGGGGCAACACGGCTATCGAGCGGACCGGCGGCCGGCCGTTCGAGGAAAACCCGGGCAGACCACGCGCGAGCAGCACCGCCACCATCGCTGCACCGATCAGCACGGGCGCCGCCCACGCCAACGTCCTCGCACCGCTCGTCCGACCGGGCCGAGCCGAGATCTTGCCCTCTGGAACCGGGTTGAGGAGCAGCCGGTAGCCGCGACGGGGAATCGTCTCGATGTATCGGGGATTGCGGGCGTCGTCGCGCAGCGCTGCGCGCAGTTGCGCGACGGCGTGCCTCAGCGCGTCGTCGGTGACGAAGGTCCCCGGCCAGACGGCCTCGACGAGTTGCTGCCTCGGGACGACGCTGCCAACCCGTGCAGCGAGGTACACGAGCACGTCCATGGCCTTGGGCTCAACATGGCTCGAGCCCGCCGTGCCGGAGACACGGTTGAGGTCCGGCTCGACCAGCCACGCTCCCAGCCTGAACGGCTCAGGCACGCAACGCTCCCAGGACCCCTCTGCGCGCGCATCTTACCCTGAGTGCGCTCGTGCCGGCGAACCAAGACTGCGGCAACCGTGGGAATCTGTATCAGCGCGGACACACGCCACGGGAGCCGCGACATCCGGGCGCGTGGCCCCCCCGATGCCGGCGCCACGAACGGCAAACCGAGACACCGGGATCCGTCGTCTCGCGACCCCGTTTGCGGGAAGGCCGAGTTTCCCCCGGTCGTCCCACACCGGCAACCGGACCGACAGGGGACCTGGCTGGCCCCGGGGACGATGGGACAGTCCCCGCACGGGCAAGGCGGACATCACATCCTGCCGTTGCACCGGGGCCGGCTTCACGGAGTGGTCGGCGGTTGCTTCTCGGCTGCCAACTCAGCCACCCGGCGTCTGAGGCGTTGCAGCTCGGCATCCAGCGCCGCCGCCTGCTGCTCCAGCGCACGCTTCTCCGTGTCGGGGTCGACTGCTGCCGGTGCGGCACCGGCCCGCCAGCCGCCTCCCCGGCCCGCACCGAAACCGTAGCTCCAACCCCGGCCGAAGCCGCCAGCCATGCGCCGCGCTCGGCCGAAGCCCCCGGCCCAGCCGGCGCCGACGCCCCGACCGCGTCCGGTCGCGACCGAGCCCCCGCACCAGCCCAAGCCACGCCCGATGGCGCCTGTTCCCATGGGTCCGGTCCCGTCTCCTCGAGGCATGACCACTCTCCTTTCCTCAGTCCTTCGATGCGCAAGTACGGCGACGTATTCGCGCCCTCATCCCTCGGCGTGGCTCGGGATGACCCTGAGCCAGTCGAAGGGTCAGGACTAAGTGGTCAGGGAGCAAGTGCGGCCATCGATCGCACATGTCCTACAAGGCCGTCATTGCGAATCGCACCACTTAGTTGACGGCGCGTACGCCGGGCACCGGTCCAACTCGTCCCAGCACGACAGGCAGCAAACGCGTCACTCGCGCCGCATCATCGCGCCACACGCCGGACAGGCCTTCTGCACGCACGGCACGCCGCGCTCGTGCGCGTCCCGATGCCCGCACGCCGGACACACACAGGTGCCCGGGACGCCCCCGGCCATCGGCCCACCCATCCGGCCCCGGCCACGTCCCTGCCGGCCAAGGCCCTGACCACCGCCTTGTCCGCGCCCCCACCCGAGCCCTGTCCGGTCGTCCGGTCGCTGCGCCATGGCACCCTTGCCCGGGTTGAGCCCTCGCTGCCGCCGCCGGTTCCCGCAGCCGGGCATGTCGAAGGCTGGTTCTCTCAACTGCCCCGTGAGCCAGGCCCGAACCACGTCCGCGAGATCGCCGGCGACGAACGGCACCACCTTGATCCCTCGCGCAGAGACCATCTGGAGCACCGGCCACGAAATGGCGCCGCACACGAGCGTGTCCACCCTGAGTTCGGACAGCCGCGCCACTCCACCGCGCGCGAGTTCGGTCGGAAGCCATTCGTCCGTCTGCGCGACGGGCTGTCCCGCCTCGGCGTCAACGACCCGCACCTGCCTCGCCACATCGCACACCGGGGCAATGCGGTTGTCCCAGCACGAAAAGCCTGTTCTGGTCACGAGTCCGTCACCCGCTCCTGTCTTCCCGGTGTACGCAATCGCAGTACCACGGCTGCCGGTCACACCGCCGCGCCTGCAATTCCGTCATCCTGCAGGACATGCGGACCGGCCGCCGCACGCGATCGATCTGGAAGCGTTGCACGGACGCTACTGTTCAGACTCTCGACGGATGCCGTTCTGCGCCGACGCCGTCCGGCGACGCGTGCGGCCGTCCTGTGCTGGAAGCTCGAGGCCGAGGCGCCTGACGCGCCGGAAGAGCGTGGTCTTGTGAATGCCGAGCGCCCGTGCCGCAGCCGCTCGACTGCCGTGGTGGCGCGCGAGCGCAGCCCGGATAGCCTGGGCATCGAGCACGTCGTGCGCCGACCGCATCCCGCTCTGCTCGGCGATCGATCCGCCCCGCGCGGTCAGCTCCGCGGACAGATGCGACAGGCCGATCGGTGCGTCGCCACAGAGCACGAAGGCGCGCTCGATGGCGTTCTCGAGTTCGCGGATGTTGCCCGGCCATTCGTGCGCCATCAGCAGCGAGAGGGCTTCCGGCGACACGCCAGGCACGACGCGCTGCTGCAGACGGTTGAAGCGGGACACGAACTGATCCACCAGAAGGGGAATGTCCTCCTTCCGGCGCCGCAGCGGCGGCAGTTCCACGCGCACGACGTTCACCCGATAGTAGAGGTCCTCCCGGAACCGGCCCTGCCGCACGAGATCTCCGAGGTCCCGGTTCGTCGCCACCATGATCCGCGCATCGGTGCGTTCGGACCGCGTCGATCCGAGCGGCTCGTACACCCGATCCTGCAGCACGCGCAGCAGCCCCACCTGCAGCGCCGGGCTGATCTCGCCGATCTCGTCGAGGAACAGCGTCCCTCGTCGGGCCAGGGCGAAACGTCCGGGCTTGTCGCGTGTGGCGCCCGTGAAGGCCCCGGCCTTGTAGCCGAACAGCTCGGACTCGAGGAGCGTGTCCGGAAGCGCCCCGCAGTTGACCGCCACGAACGGACCCGCGTTCTGGGGACTCAACGCGTGAATCGTCCGCGCGACCAGTTCCTTGCCTGTGCCGGTCTCGCCCATGATGAGCAGGGTGCTCGGGCTGGCCGCGACGGCTGGCAGCACCTCGTACACCCTCTGCATCAGGGGGCTCCGGCTGGAAAGGTCCCCGACCCGGTAGTAGCCTTCCAGTTCATCGCGCAGGGCCTCGAGATCCGACAGATCGCGGAACGTCTCCGCGCCGCCCGTCACGCGACCGGACGGATCGCGCAGCACGGCTGTGGAGACGCTGATGGGCACGCGCGCGCCGGACGCCCGGACGATGTAGCCCGAGGCGCCGATGACGGGCGTGCCCGTCTTCATCGTGGTGTGCAGGGGGCAGTCGTCGCCGCAGCGGCTCGATCGGAAGACGTCGGAGCACCGCCGGCCGATGGCCTCATGGCGGGACACGCCCGTAATCCGCTCGGCCGCGCGGTTGAAGGACCGGATCCGCCAGTCGAGATCCACCGTGAACACGCCGTCGGAGATGCTCTCCAGGATGGCTTCGTACGGACTGGCCGCGGCAGCGGGCCGCCTGGGTCTTCGTCCCGTCATGCCGCGGTCCTCCGGGTGAGGCTATCAGGCCCCGAGATGGTACGTCTTGATCTTGCGCCAGAGCGTGGCGCGGTGCATGCCGAGTTCCTTGGCCACCAGCGTCCGGTTGCCGCCCAGGCGCGCGAGCGCCTCACGGATGATCTCCTCTTCGTTCGCCGGCGCGCGGGCGGCGGGTGGCGTCGCCCTGACCTGCTCCACGATGCCGGCCGGCAGGTGCGAGATCTGGATCTCGTCTCCGTTGCACATGACGAAGGCGTGCTCGATGGCGTTTTCCAGCTCGCGCACGTTTCCGGGAAAGGCGTACTGCCTCAGCAGGGCGAGCACCTCCGGCGCCACGCCGCGGACGGGCTTGCGCGTCCGCCGCCGCACCTTGCGGATGAAGTGCTCCACCAGCAGAGGGAGGTCCTCGATCCGGTCACTGAGCGCCGGGAGATCGATGGTGACGACATTGATGCGGAAGTAGAGGTCCTCCCTGAAGCGCCCGTCGGTAATGCTGCTTCGCAGGTCGGCGTTCGTGGCGCAGATGATGCGCGCGTCGGCCCGCTGCGTCTTCGTCGATCCGAGCGGCTGGAACTCACCGTTGTTCAGCACGCGCAGGAGCTTGACCTGCAGCGCGACGTCCATCTCGCTGATCTCGTCGAGCAGCAGCGTCCCGCCCTCGGCGAGGCAGAACTGTCCAGGTTTGTCGCGTTTCGCATCGGTGAACGCCCCGCGGACGTACCCGAACAGCTCGGACTCCAGCAATGTGGCCGGCAGCGCGGCGCAGTTGATTCGGATGTAGGGTCCGTACCGCCGGGAGCTGAGGCGGTGAATCGCCTCGGCGAACAGCTCCTTGCCCGATCCGCTCGGTCCCTGGACGAGGACGTTGCAGTCGGAGCCGGCGATGTTGGGCAGCATCTCGATGATGCGGCGCATCCGCGGGCTGTTGCTGACGATCTCGCTGACGGATCGGTCACGTTCCAGGCGCTGCCGCAGGTGCTCGACCTCGGTCAGATCGCGGAAGAACTCGACCGCGCCAATCGCCGCGCCATGCTCGTCCCGGAGGATCGTGGTGCTGACGCTGATGGGGACCTCGCAGCCTTCCTGCGTGATGATGGTGACCCTGGCGTTCTCGACGGGGCCGTTCTCGGCCAGCGTGTCGCGCAACGCGCAGCGCTTGTGGCACACCTCCGTCCGGAAGATTTCGAAGCAGTGCTTGCCGATGGCCTCGCGGGTCGTGAAGCCGGTGATCTGTTCGGCCGCCCGGTTGAACGAGGTAATCAGACAGTCGCGATCGACGGTGAACACGCCGTCCGAGATGCTGTCGAAGATCAGGCTGGCCAGCTTGGCGTCCACGCCGCCCCCTTGCGCGTGGCGGGTTCGCGGGGGCACCGTCCGCCATGGGTTTCGCCCGGCGAGGCCCGGCGTCCGCACTGGCGGCGTCGGGCCGGTCGAGGGAGCCGGCGACGGCCGCTCGTCAGGGGCAGCGCCGTCACCGGACGAGCTCCATTCTAACAGCACGCGGTCCCTCCAGCGGTACGGCTCACGAGGCTCCCGCCAGCGCCACACGCCGGATGGCGGCGATGCGCGTCCAGCGCCCGGCGCCGAGACCCAGGGGATCGGCCAGCAGCGTCGCCGGTCCGTTCAGGTAGATCTCGTCCTTGCGCGTCGGGCCGACCACGACGGCGGGGCACACGAAGGCGTTGACGAAGTCGGCCAGCGGCTTGCCGCCGAACGTCGCGTCGTAGTGCGGCATCCCCAGCACCAGCACCTGGAAGTCCCGCTTGCACAGGCACCGGTGCAGTTCCGTCCACTCGTCGTCTTCGCACAGCCGGAAACCGGCCTCGAGGTAGTCGCCCAGCCGCTCCTCGTAGTAGAACCGCAGCTCCTTCTCGCGGTCGATGCAGAGACGAGCCTGTTCGGCCGCTGACAGCCGCGGCGGCGGGGCGCTGCCGACCGTGTACGGATCGATCAGGAAGTGGAAGATGTTGAGCTGGCGCTGTTCCCGCCGCGCGAGGTCGAGGGCGAAGTCGAACGCCCAGTCGCCCTGCTGCGAGTAACTCGCGCAGAACCCGACGGTGTGAATGGCTGTCGTGGTCATGTTCGCTCCTTCCGCGGCTGCCGTTCCGCAGTCGCGATGGTGGACCGGCGGTCCCGTGCGCGGAGCCCGGCGAGAGGTCGTCCGATCGTGGCGTGGTGCCCGGGAGGCCCGAGGCTCTCGCGAAGGTAGTACTCGGAGTAGAGGGCACCGATCGGGTTGTTCGCCAGCGAACGGTCCTTGACGAACAGCGTCGTCACGGGCGCCCGGCTCGCCCTGGCGAAGATCGCGTCGACGCCGACGCACAGGCCGACGGTGACGTTCAGGTCCGTCTCGTGGCGGTTGAGCAGTCCCGCCTGTCCGAGGGGGTTGCAGGCGACGACGCCGAGCCGCAGGCCCGGGGCTGGCCGCCGGGTCCCCTCATCGTTCCGCCCAGTAGATTGAAGACCGCCGATCTTGCAGCACACCGGAACGACCTCG
Organism: uncultured Vicinamibacterales bacterium; assembly: GCA_964481395.1. Classification (GTDB taxonomy): domain Bacteria; phylum Acidobacteriota; class Vicinamibacteria; order Vicinamibacterales; family JAKQTR01; genus JBFMFH01. Next base: position 16,843 of record CAYZYG010000021.1, on the reverse strand, counting down.
AAGAAGCGCCGGAGCACGCCGGAGAGAATCTCGGCGGGCTCCGTCAGCTCCTGGCAGAAGGCCAGGCCCAGGCGTCGGTAGCCCATCTCGAGGCAGAAATACACGAGTTCGGCGAGGCGGCACAGCTGGCGCTGATCTTCTTCGGCGAGATCGAGGGCGGCCTCGATGACGCGGCTGCATTCCGCATCCGCGTCGATCGCTCCGAAGCCTTCGGACGCGGGACAGGATCGCCCCGCCAGACACACACGGTCCCTGCACTGGAGGCAGTCGCCCGGCGCGGGTCCCCCGGCGCCGCCGTCGTCCGGATCCCGAATGTCGTCGGACCGCTGGCCGTTGCCGCCTCCGACCGTGGGGGAGGAGGACAGGCCGAAGCCGGCTCGCAGCACGCCCCGCTCCAGGGCCGGGACGATGTCGTCGGCGGTGCCGGCGACGTTGTCGACGATGTCGCTCAGCTCGGCCTCGAGCAATTGGCGGGTCTCGACGGTCAGCCCGCCGCAGACGAGCATGTCGATTCCGTGCTCCCTCAGCACCGCGATCAGGTCTGGAACGCTGCCCGCATCCATTGACACGACGTGCCGGTGCGTCACGCGCCCGCGCGCCAGGTCGATGACCATCAGCGCGTCGGCAGTGGTGCATCGCGGGGCAACCCGGTTGTCCAGCAGGGGGATCCCGCAGCGTCGAGTCAACATCGCCGTACCACGTCGATGAGCCAAGCAAGGGCCGTTCCCGGCAGCCGTTCGCCCCTGATCGCTCGCGCGGAGGTCCGGGCGGCAGGTGTCGCGGAGGAGCCATCGGGCGGAGGCTGGGCCGTGGGGGCGCGCCGGGGCGCTGGGTGCCCCGCGTGCGCCGAGCCCTGGCGGGGCCGGACGAGCCTGGCCGCCAGGCACGCGTGGTGTCGCGCGCAGCGTTGCATCGCAACGCGCGCGTTGCAACACGTGCGACATCCGCCTCGCCTGCCACGGCCGGCGTCGCGCGAGGTGACGGGAGTCCGGAGGGACGCGACGACGCGGTCGAACGCCTTGTGGGCGAAGCGTGTGGACGGGAGATCCGGTGGATCGTTCGCGCGCGTGTCACGTGTTCAACGCGTCGTCGGCCGCGGGCGCCGGTCTTCGGAATGTCCTTTGCAGCACCGGTGGAGCGACACGCTCGTCGCAACCGATCGGAACATGACCTATGGCCACACTGGCACACGCTGACACCGCGACATCCGAGACCGCGCACGCGTTCTCGTTCTTCCACCTCGATCGCGCGCTCCCGGAGGATCGAACCGAGAAGCTGCTGACGGCCTTCGCGGCGATCCTGCACTACTCGGACTATCGTTCCCTCCTCGATTCGTACGCCTCGTCGACGGCGAAGTGCAGCCGCTGCGTCGTGACGTGTCCGATCTATCAGGTGAGCGGAGACCCGCGCGACATTCCCTGTTATCGGAGCAATCTGCTGCTCGACGTGTACAAGCGGTACTTCACCCTTGGCGGCTGGATCGAGTCCCGCGTCGGGCGCGGCCGGGAACTGACCGACGACGTCGTCGATGAGATGGCCGAGGTGTTCTGGCGGTGCACCGCGTGTCGCCGGTGCACGCTCGAGTGTCCGCTGGGCATCGATCACGGGCTGATCGCCAGGCTCGGCCGCTACATTCTGGCCATGGCCGGGATCTCACCGCACGCCCTGCAGGTCAGCGTGCGCGAGCAGCTGGAAGGGCCGACGCACAACACGTCGAAGATCCCCGCGCCGGCCCTCAGGGACACGCTCGGCTTCCTCGCCGACGAGTTCGAGGAAGGACTCGGCGTCCGCGTCACCTTCCCGGTTGACGAAACGGATCGCGAATACGTGTTCTTCTGTGCGGTGAGCGACTATCTCATGGAGCCGGACACGCTGCTGGGCAACGCGGCCGTGCTCTACGCCGCCGGCGACTGGGACCGCTGGACGATTGGCAGCCAGAATTACGACGCGATCAACTACGGCCTGTTCTACAGCGACTGGCACCTCGAGCGCATCATCAGGCAGCTCGTGGCGGAGGTGTCCCGCCTGCGCGGGCGGACGATTCTGGTGGGCGAATGCGGTCATGCGTCGCGGTCGGCCAAGGACTTCGTCCCCGTCTTCGGCGGCCGTTCCGTCTACCCGGTCCGCAGTTTCATCGAATACACGCTGGAGGCCGCCCGCCAGGGACGCATCACGCTGGATCCCGAGGTCGTCACGGAGCGGGTGACGTATCACGATCCCTGCAACATCGCGCGGTCGGGGTGGATCGTGGACCAGCCCAGGGAACTGCTGAAGCGGTTCGTCCCCCACTACGTCGAGATGGCGCCGGGAGGCCGGGAGAACTACTGCTGCGGCGGCGGCGGCGGGCTGGTGTCGATCGACGAACTGCACGAGTACCGCATGGAAGTCGCCGGCCGGCTCAAGGCCGAACAGATCGCGGCGACGGGGGCCGATCTCGTCGTGGCCCCGTGCGCCAACTGCAAGAAACAGCTCAAGGAACTGGTCGAGCACTACAACCTGCCGTGTCGAGTGCTCGGTCTGCACGACCTGATCCTGCAAGCCATCGAGATTCCCGGAGCGCCATCCGCGAAAGCGCGCCGCGTGGCGGGCAAGGGGCCGCTGGCGGCCTGACGCCGTCGCGCCGGCTGCGTGGGATCGCCCTGCCGTCGGGGCACAGGAGAGGAGACGTCCGCACCATGGATTCGTGGCTCGAGTTCGCCACCGGCCCGCTGTTCGCGTTCGCTTTCCTGGTGATGGCCCTGGGACTGGCCCGTCACGTGCTGCTGCAACTGCACCTGCTGGCGAGCAAGGGAAGCCAGCTCCGGCAGGTGCGTTGGCATCAGGTCGTCGGCGATACGCTCAGCTGGCTCTTCCCGGTCCGCCACTTCGTCCGGGGCACACTGGTGCTCAGCGTCGCCTCCATCCTCTTCCACGTGGGTGCGATCGCGGTCCCGATGTGTCTCGCCGACCACGTCGTGCGGTGGGAAGGTCTGCTCGGCGTCCCGCTTCCCCGCCTCGGGTCCGGCGCCGCCGATGGCCTGACCGTCATGACGCTCGTCTGTCTGGCGGTGCTGTTCTCCTACCGGGTGCTGGTCACGCGCTCGCGGGCCCTGAGCCGGCGCAGCGACTACGCCATTCTCGCGCTCGTGGGGCTGCCCTTTCTCTCGGGCTTCCTGGCGGCGCATCCGGGCCTGAATCCGCTGCCTTGGCGGTCGATGATGCTGATCCACGTGCTGAGTGCCGAGGTGCTCCTGGTGGCCGTGCCCTTCACGAAGCTGGCGCACATGGTGCTCTTCTTCTTCGATCGCCTGTCGCCGGTGCACTGGCAGCTCCGCCCGGGCGCCGGGGAACGGGTCGCCTTTGCCCTCTTCGGAAAGGAGGCGAAGGTCTGATGGTCGCCATCCTCGTGGATGTCACCCACTGCACCGGCTGCGAACGGTGCGTGAACGCCTGCGCGGCGGCACATGGTGGACAGACGGGCACGGTCGCCCTCCGGGGCACGGGCGAGCCGCTGTCGGCCGACCGCCTGCTGGCGATGGAAGCGGTCGGACCGGGCCGCTTCGCGCGGAAGAGCTGCCTGCACTGCCTGGAACCGAGCTGCGTCGCCGCATGCCTGGTGGGCGGCCTGACCAAGACGGCATCCGGCCCGGTCGTCTACGACCCCGACAAGTGCATCGGATGCCGGTACTGCATGCTGGCCTGTCCGTACCACGTTCCGCGGTACGAATGGCACGCGGCGTTTCCGTACGTGAAGAAGTGCGACCTGTGCGCGCCGCGGCTCGCCGAAGGTGGTGTGCCCGCCTGCGTTGAAGCCTGCCCGAACAAGGCCCTGCGCTTCGGCGATCGCGACGCGATGCTCGCAGAGGCCCACGACCTGATTCAGGCGCACCCCGATCGCTACCTGCCGCGGGTGTGGGGCGAACACGAATGGGGTGGCGCCTCACTCGTCTACGTGTCCGATGTGGACCTGGCGCCGCTGAACTTCCCAGGACCGCACACCGCCGCCATTCCCCACCTGACCGATCCCCTGATCGAGAAGACCCCGTGGATGGGCACCGGCGTCGCGTTCGGCCTCTGGGCGCTGTCCGCCGTCATCGCGCGTCGCAACCAGGTGATGGGCAAGACGCGGCCGGCGCCGCGCGGGCATGGCGGCCTCGAACCCGTCGATCCGCCTGCTTCGGACAGGGAGTCGTCGTATGAGTGATCGCGCTCGCCTCATCAAGGACCTGCTGTGGCTCGCCGTCTGTGCGAGCCTCCCCGCGATGGCGTTCCGGCTGTGGTTCGGACTGGGGGCCACGACGAATCTGTCGGACGCCGTGCCCTGGGGACTCTGGAAGATCCTCAACATGGTGGCGGGCGTGGCGCTGGCGACGGGCGGGTTCACGGTGGGCTTCCTGGTGTACGTGCTCGGCCTCGAACGCTACCGGCCGCTGGTGAAGCCAGCCATCCTCGTGGCCGTCCTCGGGTACGGTTCGGCCGTCTTCGCGCTGGCGCTCGACATCGGTCTGCCGCATCGCATCTGGCATCCCGTCCTCATGTGGAACGTGCGGTCGTTCCTCTTCGAGGTGGCCTGGTGCGTGATGCTGTACTTCACGGTCACGCTCATCGAGATCAGCCCCACCGTCCTGCAGCGCCTGCGGCTGGAGCGCGCCGCCTCCCATCTGCACCGGATCGCGCCCGGTGTCGTCATCATCGGCATTGCGCTCTCGAGCCTGCACCACTCCTCGCTCGGATCGCTGTTTCTCGTCACGCCGCAGCGGCTGCACCCGCTCTGGTTCACGCCCAGGCTGCCCCTGCTCTTCATCGTGTCAGCCATGGGTGCCGGAATGATGGTGGTGGTGCTGGCACGGCTCGTCTACGCGCGCCTGTACGATCCGGACACGCTGTTCGGTAAGGCGGCGCCGGGCGCTCCCGTGCACATCTGTGCCACCGACGGCCGGCCGGTGCCCGAGGCAGACCCGTCGGTTCTGCGCATGCTCCAGGGCCTGGCCTCCATCGCCGCCGCCGTGCTCGCGTTGTTCGTCGCACTGAAGGCGATCGACCTCGTCGCGACGGGAGCCGTGGCGGCCCTGCTGGCCTTCTCCTGGGAAAGCTACCTCTACGTCGCCGAGATCGTGCTGCTGGGGATCGTGCCCATCGCCCTGGTCGCACATCCGTCGACACGGCGCCAGCCGTACGCGCTGGCCGCCGCGTCGCTCTCGGCTGCCGTCGGTCTCGTGCTCAACCGGCTCAACGTCGGGGTGTTCGGATACTTCCGCGACGCGGGTCAGGTGTACGTGCCTTCGGTGACGGAATGGGCAATCGGACTCGGCGTGTTCGCCGCCGCCGGCCTCGTCTTCCTGTTCTCGGCGGAACACCTCCCGGTCTTCGACGAGGCCTGGCAGGGCCGGGAACGGCAGCTGTCGCGCTTCATGCCGGCGTTCGATCGCTTCTCGGGCGTGTGGAACACCGCGTTGGCGAGCGGGATGCGGCGGACGACCCTCATCGCCGTGCTGGTGATCCCCCTCGCCTGGACGGTCATGTACCCGCGCTTCGGCCGGACCGACGCCGGGCCCGGCGACCGGGTCTCGCCTCCGATTGCCGCCGACGTGAAGCGCGCGTCGCTGATGATCGACGGCGACCAGGACCGCGAGATGGTGACTTTTCCGCACGCCGACCACCAGCGACGGCTCGGCGGCGAACGATCGTGCGCGACCTGCCACCACCTCTGCCTGCCGCGCGATTCCGCGACGCCCTGTTCCCGCTGTCATCGGCAGATCACCGGAACGACCACCGTGTTCGATCACACGGCCCACCTTTCGAGGGTGGCGCGCCTGGAGCGGATCTCCGCCGCGATCCCCGTGAACCATGCGTGCGGTCGCTGCCATCAACCCGGTCTGGCTAAGCAGACAGCGTCCGCCGCGGCCTGCACGGGCTGCCATCGCGAGGACATGTCTCCCGCACGTCTGCCGGCCACGCCGCACGAATGGATGCGCGCGGGAGGCTACCGCGGCGTGCTGCACGAACGCTGCATCGGCTGCCATCGGGCCGAAGCCCAGCGCGTGGGACGCCCGGCGCTCGCGGACTGCGGCACGTGCCATCGAGCCGGACGGACCGACGGTCCGCGCCTGGCCGAGGCGGAGCCCGCCGCCGATCAGTCGCGTCAACGCAACTCTCTGACGCCATGAAGATGCGATGGCGCTACTCCGTGCCGGTCTCGGTCCGCTCGAGCGGGGCCGCAACGCGTGCCGGACACGCCAGTTGCCTCGATCCCGGCCCCGGTGCACGGCCTGGCACGCCCACTGCTCACAGAGCCGCAGCGGGCGACGGGAGCGCACGGCGCCCGGCCGGACCGCCACGGCCTGCCGCGAACCCGACCGGCCGGCTGCCCCACTGGAGGCATGCATGAAGATTGCGATCTCGTCCACCGGGGATACGCTCGAATCACCCGTCGACCCGCGATTCGGCCGGGCGGCCCGGTTCATCGTCTACGACACGGACGCCGGGTCTTTTGACGTCGTCAATCCCGGCGGCTCCGATGCCGCGCAGGGCGCCGGGCTGTACACCGCCCAGGCCGTGTCGCGTCTGGGCGTGGAGTGGGTGATCACCGGTCACTGCGGCCCGAACGCGTTCCAGGCGCTGCAGGCCGCCGGCATCCGCGTGTCGCTCGTCGTCGAGGGCACCGTCGCCCGCGCGCTGGACGAGGCGAAGGCGGGCCGACTCACGACGGCCCGCGCAGCCGACGTGGGCTCGCACTGGGGTTGAGTCGTGGGGAATGGACCCGCGGCCTGTCGACCCGGCGGGAGGTCCGTGCGCATCGCCATCGCCAGCGGCAAGGGCGGCACGGGCAAGACCACGCTCGCCCTCAACCTGGCCCTCGCGATTGACCAGCCCGTCCAATTGCTCGACTGCGACGTGGAGGAACCGAATTGCCAACTCTTCCTCCACGCCGACCTCGAAGATCGCGACGCGGTCACGGTTCCCGTGCCGCGCATCGACCTCGAGGCCTGTACCGCGTGCGGGGAATGCGGACGCGTGTGCCAGTTTCACGCCGTGGTCTCGCTCAAGACCGCACCGCTCGTGTTCCCCGAACTCTGCCATGGCTGCGGCGCGTGCGTGCGCGTCTGCCCCGAACGGGCCATCTCGGAGGTCGCGCGCGAGATCGGCACCATGGAGGTGGGCCACTTCGAATCCGTGCGGCTCATCCAGGGAACGCTGAACGTCGGCCACCCGATGCCAGTCCCCGTGATCCGCGCGGTCACCCGTGCGGCATCCGACGCCGCTCCCGCCATCATCGATTGCCCCCCAGGCACCTCCTGCCCAATGGTGGCCGCGGTGCGGGCAAGCGATGCCGTGATCCTGGTGACGGAGCCGACACCGTTCGGGCTGCACGACTTGGCCCTGGCGGTTGCGACGATCAGACAACTCGGCCTGCCGATGGGCGTCGTGGTGAATCGGGCGGGCATCGGACACGACCGCGTCAGGAACTACTGCCGCGAGGAGTCGATCCCTCTCCTGCTGGAGATCCCTGACGATCGGCGGGTAGCCGAAGGATACGCCAGGGGCATCCTGGCTCTCGACATCGTCACCGGGCTCGGCGACCAACTGAAGCGGCTCTGGGATGACGCGACACGTCTGGCCGCGTCCCCGGCCCTGTCAACGGCTGCCTGGAACGCGGTGGAGGCATGACGACCGTGGACGAACTCGTCGTGATCAGCGGGAAGGGAGGCACGGGCAAGACGAGCCTCGTCGCGTCGTTCGCGGTGCTCGGCGACCGGCAGATCCTGGCGGACTGCGACGTGGACGCGGCCGATCTCCACCTGGTCATTGAGCCGCACGTGCAGCAGTGCCGGACGTTCACGGCGGGACACCAGGCTATCATCGACCAGGAGGCCTGCACGGGCTGCGGCGTGTGCGCGGAGTTGTGCCGGTTCGAGGCCATCACCGTGAAGCCCGGCCCGCAGCCTGACCTCCCGACGTATGTCGTAGACCCCGTGGCCTGCGAGGGGTGCCGGGTGTGCGTCGAGTACTGCCCGCCGGCCGCGATGGCGTTCCCGGCGCGCACGTGCGGCGAGTGGTTCGTGTCGAACACCCGCGCCGGCACGATGGTGCACGCCCGGCTGGGCATTGGCGCCGAGAATTCGGGCAAGCTGGTGTCGCTCGTCCGCCGGGAAGCCCGCCGTCTGGCGGAAGAGGAAGGCGCGTCACGCGTGCTGGTCGACGGCCCGCCCGGCGTCGGGTGCCCCGTGATCGCATCGATCACGGGGGCCTCACGCGTACTGGTCGTCACGGAACCCACGCCCACTGGAGAACACGATCTGGACCGCGTCCTGACGCTGGCCTCGCACTTCGGGATTCCGGCTGGCGTCCTGGTCAACAAGTGGGATCTCAACGAGGACCTGACCGCGCGCATCGAGGCGCAGGCAGCCGCCAGAGGCGCGATCGTGATCGGCCGAGTCCGCTACGATCCCATCATCACCGCCGCGCAGATCGCCGGACGCACCGTGGTCGAGATGGGCCCATCCGCGGCCCGTGACGATATCGTGCGGGCGTGGCACGGTCTCACAAGCGCCATGCCCGCCTCGCCTCCGGCGATACCCGTGCGCCTCGCCTGACGGCACCAGCGACCGACGCGGGAGGGCGGGCATCAGCGACGCCAGCAGCCGAGTCCCGTTCATGCGGTTCAGGACGTCGTGCCCGGGATCTTCAGCGTCGCCTTCGCCGGCGGCGCGCAGGGGGCCGGCTCGAGGGTGGTGGTCGAAGGACAGAGGATCGCGGCCGACCCGGTCACCGTCGCACCGTAGTACAGGTGCTGCCAGTCGTTGTACTGCACGAATCCGCCGGCCTGCTTGATCAGGTCCTGATGCCCGGGGATCCAGTACGGCACGATCGTCAGCCAGAAGGGCACCTGCACCGACTGTCCCGGCTGCAGCGCGGGCAGCGGACCGTTGACCGGCGCGAAGAGCGGGCCGCGGAGCGGCCCGGTTGTCTTGACGAGCTTCGGGTCGCACGGAAAGGAACCGTTGTCGTTCCAGCACGTGTTCGTCGCGACGGAGTAGGCCCGACCGGCCGACTCCGGATTGACGGCGTCGAAGGCGAGCGACAGACGGTACAGGGCGAGGAGGTCTGGCGTGATGGTTCCGGTGCCGGCCTTCCGCGTCACCCGCACAACCATCCGCGCGGGGAAGGTGGTCGATCCGGGCGCGGGCTTCACGGAAACGCCCGGGGGCGGGCAGAGGGGCTCGGCTCCGTGGCGGTGGGCCAGTTCGACGTTGCCGCAGCCCTGCTCGACCGTGTTCCGCTCCACCTGCTCGGCCATCACGCGGACGCCCTTCCGAATCTCCTCGCGGCAGCCGGCATCGCAGGGAATCCCGGCCTCCGTGGCGGCGACCTCTACGAGATAGTCGAGGCCCTGCTCGGTCAGCTCCTGCAGGCTCGGGATGTCGGGCGGGATTCCCAGCGCGACGAGTCCGACGTCCAGCCCGGTCGTCAGGGCGGCCTCGCAGCGGTCGTTGCAGAGGTGCCCGGGCAGCGTGTTGATGGCGTCGACGACCGTCTCGATGACCTTCCGCTTGATGTCGGCGTAGACACCGGACGCCCAGTCGACGCCCGAGGTCGCGAAGTCCCAGAACGCCTCGTACCAGGACTTCTCGCCCACGCCTTTGAACGCCGACGGACAGACAGGACGACGCTTCGCCAGCGCATCTCTCCACCGCTGGTGAGTGGGAAGACCGGCAACGGCCGGGTCGACGCTGACCACCTCGACGCACCCCCAGGGCAGCGTCGCGGGCCGCACGGGCTCGAACGACACGATCGATACCGAGTACACGTCCGTGGGATACGTGACGAGCGGGTTCGACGGGGGGGACGCGGGCTTCGCTGCGGCGTTGACCCGAATCGTGACGGTGTTGGACGGCGATCCAACGATCGTGGCCCCGGCGAGCGTCACGACGCGAACGAAGTACGTTCCGCCGATGAGGGACGCGGCGGACGGTCCGGCCTGCTGCAGCGTCGGTCTGGGCGCCAGCCGTCCCGACGCAGGCGCGCCACTGCCCGTCGGGAGCTTTCGGAGGTCGATCCAGAACTTCCCTGCGGATCCGGGTCCGGCGTCACCCTCGCCGATCAGGCCGTCGGGACGCGACGCCGCCGCGGCCGGAAACGGCCGGCGCGCGACCTGCCAGCGTCCGCTCGTCGCGCTTTTCGCATCCGTGGTCCACGTGAATTCGCGATTGAGGCTTTGCGACAGGTCGAGCGGCAGCTCCGCCACCAGCCCGGGCACGCTCGGCGGGCAGCCGGCGGCATGCACGCAGACCTTCAGCTCGGTATGCGTCACGACTGACACCAGTGGAGCCGGCACCTTCCGGATCTGCGGCTTCACCACCGGACGCTGCTGGGCCTGGGTCGAAACGGCGACGACGATGGCGGCTGTCGCCGCGAGGCACGCGGAACACAGGCGGCGCGTGGCGTTCACGGCACTCCTCCGTCGGGGCGCGGTCAGGATACCACGTGACCCGCCGGTCTGCCGCGAGCGACATCACCTTCTTGGCGCGCCGCAGCGGGTGGGCGATCCAGCCGCCTCGCGGCGCGCGCGAAGCGGGCCCGAGCTACTTCAGCGTGATCGTCGCCTCGGCCTTCCCTGGAAAGGGAAACGCGCTGTTGCACAGGGGCACGACGGCCGTCACGCGAATCGACTGGCCCGCTTTGACCCCGAGCGCCGCCAGCGGCACGCGCAGGCGCATGGTCCTGGTCTCGGGTGGCTTGACCCAGTGCGCCTCGACGAAGGCGCCGCCGACCTCGAACTCCCACTCGGGACTGACGCCCTCCGGCAGATCCGCGATGTCCTCTCCCTTTCTGACGACCGCGTCCAGCTTGGGCCCGTTGATCCACTCGCCCGAGGCGTCGCGGGCGAGCGAGGTCTCGATCTCCGTGGCCTCCAGCGACCATTCGGCTCCCTGCTGACCGGGCTCGAACATCGGGTCGCCGCCAAGTCCGGTCTTCGGGTTGGCGTCGGTGTCGAGGAAGATGCGGACGGCCGCGCTGACCGTCTTCGTGCCGTTCTCATTGAAGCCGCCGAGATAGGACCGGATGGGCCTGGGATAGGTCACGATGGCCGCAAGGTCGGCTCCGTCCGTCGCGATCGCAACCGTGACCGTGCCCATCTTTTCGCAGGCGAGCGCCAGCGGCGGCTGGGCGGCTGCGACCGCAGGAGCGAGGGCGGCAGCTGCGGCCGCCAGCACACATGCCGACAGAATCCTCATCGCACGACCTCCCTACAGCCTGCCTGCCTTGATAGCGTCGGCCACCTTCGCGACCTCTTCCCACACGCGCAGGAGATTGCCGCTCCACAGCTTCGCGATCTGCTCCTCGGAGTACCCGCGCCGCACCAGCTCGAGCGTCACGTTGAAGGTCTCGGCCGCGCTGCTCCAGCCGTCGATGCCGCCGCCGCCGTCGAAGTCCGACGAGATCCCGACGTGGTCGATGCCGATGAGCTTCACGGCGTAGTCGATGTGATCGACGAAGTCCTTGACCGTGGCGCGACCGGTCGCGGGCCACTTCGCGTCGATCTCCGCCAGGCGCCGCTCGTAGTCAGCTCGGCGTTCGGGTGTGAGCTGTGCCAGCATGGCGGCGCCGCGGCCGCCACCGCCGCCGCGGCCCTCTCCGGCCCCTGCCGGGTTCGGGCTCTCCACCGGACACGGCGGCACGGCGGGCCGCGCGGCGGCAGGCATCGTGCCCGCGCCCCGCCCGCTGCCCGCACTCTGGCCCCTGCCGCCACCCGCCTGAAAGAATTCGCTCCTGAGCTTCGACAGCGCGGCAGCGCGCTCGGGCGGATCGGTCTTCACGTACGACGAGAGCGCCACCATCTGCGCGACGCCGCCGTTCTTCTTCAGCGCGAGCAACTGCTCGTCGTCCAGATTCCGGCTGTGGTTCGCCAGGGCCCGGACCGACGAGTGTGACGCGATGATGGGGGCCTTCGACATCTCGATCGTCTGCATCATCGACGCCTTCGAGGGGTGCGAGATGTCGATCATCATCCCGAGGCGGTTCATCTCGGCGACCACCTGCTCTCCGAGCGGCGACAGGCCGTTCCACGTCCACCCCTCCTGCTCGCCGGTGTTCGAGTCCGAGAGCTGGCTGTGGCCGTTGTGCGCCAGAGACATGTACCGCCCGCCGCGGTCGTAGAACTCCTGCACCCGCTTGAGGTCATCGCCGACCGGATAGCCGTTCTCGACGCCGATCACCGCGGCGCGCTTGCCCTCCTTCACCAGGCGGCGCACGTCGGCAGGCGTCCGCGCCAGGCCGATGCGGTCCGGGGCGATCTCCTCGGTGAACCGGTGAATCGCGTCGAACTTCGCGATGGCCTGGCGGTAGGCATCATCGTAGCCCTCTGGCGTCAGCGGCCCCTGTCCGACGTAGACGATGAAGAACGGCGCGTCGAGACCGCCTTCCTGCATCTTCGGCAGGTTCACCTGTGTGGTGAGCCGCATCGTGTAGTTGCAGTCGGGCGTGAAGTGATTGACGTTGATGTCGACGTGGGTGTCGGCCGTGATGACCCGTTCGTGAATGGCTTTTGCGCGGGCGACGAGAGCCGGGTCGTCACCCGCGGATCCGGCGGGTGACGGCTGGCCCTGGGGGGCGCGTGCCATCAGCGCGGCCGACAGGAACAGGGATGCAACGACGGCAGCGACGGCGCCGCGAGTGCGGACGGACATGGGGGCACTCCTGGAAGACAGGGAAGAAATCACTATAGCAGGGATCGGGGACCGGGGATCAGGGATCGGGGTCGGCCGCTGCTCGGCGCGCGGGGCCAGCGTCGGGCCATGGCGGGGCTGACGGACTCCGAGCCCAGTCACGCGCGGCGACCGGCGGCGCGCGGGCGTGCTACGATGCGCGCACCGGACGTCCGCGCTGCCCCCCGTGCCCGGCCGCGTCGGTGTCGCCGCCGGCGGCGTCCGTCACAAGGGGGACACGATGGCTCTCACCACGGCAATCCGACGCGCGACCATCACGACGCGGAAGATGGACGAGTCACTCCGCTTCTATCGCGACGTCCTGGGATTCAGCATCTGGTACGACCAGGTGGTCGACGATCCGATCATCACGCGCCTGCTCGGGGTCCCGCCCGGCGTGGCGGCCCGCGTCTGTATCCTGCGCGCCGAGGACGATCACGACGCGGGCATGATCGGACTGATGGAATTCCAGGGCCAGGCCACACGGGACATGCCGGCCACCGGATCTCCCTCGCCGCTGGCCGGTGAAGTCATCCTCATGCTCAAGACCGACCGCATGAAGGACCTCCACCACCGCCTGAAGGCAGCCGGACTCGGCGAGGTGGGCGCGCCCGAGAAGATCGAGATCCCGAACCGTCCAGTCACCTACGAGATGGCCACGCGGGATCCGAACGGTGTCCGCGTGACGTTCGTCCAGTTCGGGCCGCTCGAGTCGTAGGCCACTGCCGCGGAGGAACGTGCACATGAGCAGAACTGCCCAAGGGCCGTGCCGAAGCCACGGCTGGAACGAAGTCGTCTTCAGCGTCAGCGACCTCGATGGAGCCGAGCGCCTCTACACCGACGTGGCGGGCTGGACCGCCGTGCACCGCGGCCCGGCTGGCCGAGGGCAGGCGGGCGCCTGGCTCCTCGACGCCGGTGTCCGGATCGACGAAGTCGTTCTCGCTAACGCAGGTGAGGCGGGCCGCTATGTCCGGTTGGTCGGGTTCCGAGGCGTGGCGCAGAAGCAGATCCGTTCGAGCGGGCGATTCTGGGATATCGGCGGCATCAGCAACGTCTCGTCGCGCGTGGCGGACATGGCGGCGACCTTCGGCGCCCTCCAGGCGCGCGGGTGGGTCGGGCATCATGACCCAGTGACGTACCAGTTCGGCCCGTTCACGGTCATCGAAGTGGCCGCCACGGGCCACGACGGCATCGTCTTCTCGCTCGTCGAGCGCCTTGAACCCAGGCTTCCTCCCGGGGCGCTGGCCGGTCGCTTCACGCTGCCGTTCAACGCGCCGCAGATCGTCGCGGATTTCGAAGAGGCCCGCCGCTTCTATCTCGACTCGCTCGGATTCCGCGAAGTCATCAACACCGACATCACGTGGCAGCCTCCCGGCGCCAACGTGTTCGGCCTGCCCTACAAGCTCGCGATGGAAACCCCGGTCAAGGTGTCGATCGTCCAGCCTCAGGGCGTCATGGAGGGCTCGATTGAACTGTTCGGGCCTGGCGAACTCGCTGGCAGGGATTTCGGTGCGGGGGCCCGCCCGCCCAATCTCGGCCTTGTGGTCCTGCGTTTCCCCGTCGAGGATCTCGACGGCTACCTGGCCTCGCTGTCGGCGAAGGGCGTGGCGCTTCACGTGCCGCCGACCGAACTGGTCGTCGCCCCGTACGGAAGGATCCGGACGGCGGCCGTCCTGTCTCCCAACGGCAGCTGGCTCGAGTTCTACGAAACAGGGGTCAGGGAATAGGCGACCCTTCGGCTTCGCTCAGGGGAAGCGGGGCAACCGGGGAAGGGCGCAGGTGTCAGGGACAGGGGCGACCTGAACCCCGGTCCCGGGTCCCCGGTCCCTGTTCTCAGGCCCAGTACGCTTCCCCGGCCTTTTCCGAGATGACGACGTCCTGCAGGAAGGCGATGGCCTTCTTCAGGCCCTCGGTCCCCGACATCAGGCTGTCCTCATGCTCGATGCTGAGGACGTGGTCGTATCCCACCAGGCGCAGGGTGCTCACCATCGCCTTCCACACCGGTGCGCCGTTGCCGTAGCCGACGGTCCGGAAGATCCACGACCGCTCCAACTCCCGCGTGTAGGACTTGGCGTCGAGCACGCCGTTGACGCTGACGTTCGCGGCGTCGAGCTTGCAGTCCTTGGCGTGGACGTGGAAGATGCCGTCGCCAATCGCGCGGATGGCGGCCACGGGGTCTGCGCCCTGCCAGAACAGGTGCGACGGATCGAAGTTGCAGCCGATGACGGCGGGCGCGACCGCTCGCAGACGGTTCATCGTCTCGGCGTTGTAGACGACGAAGTTCGGGTGCATCTCGATGGCGACCCGCACGCCGGCCTTCCGGCAGAACGCCGCGGTCCGCTTCCAGTACGGCACGACGCGCTCGCGCCACTGCCAGTCGAGGGCCTTCGAGAACTCGGGCGGCCACGGCGAGACGATCCAGCTCGGCGTGACGCTCTTCGCGTCCGCCCCCGGGCACCCGCTGAACGTGATGACCGTCCTCACGCCCAGCTTCGACGCCAGCTCGACGGTCTGCTCGAAGACGCGATGGTGCGCCTTCGCCGTGGGCGCGTGCGGATGCAGCGGATTCCCGTGACAGCTCAACGCGCTGATGACCAGGCCGCGACGCTCCACCGCCTCGCGGAACGCCTTCAGCCGGCGCTCGCTCGCCAGCAGGGCCGCGGGCTTCGCGTGGGCGTCACCCGGATACGCGCCCGTGCCGATCTCAACGGCCTCGAGGCCCAAATCGACGATGTAGTCGAGCGTGTCTTCGAAGGGCTTGTCCCCGAACAGCACGGCGAAGACTCCGAGTTTCATGCGACCCCCTTCACTCGTACCCATCGGCGGGACGCGGACGACCGTTCGACGGCCTCGAGCACCCGCTGGTTCATGACGCCATCCCGGAAGTTCGGCGACGGCAGCTTCCGCGATGCCACAGCCTCGAGCAGGTCGTAGATGCTGTGCGTGAACGTGTGCTCCCACCCGATGATGTGCCCCGGCGGCCACCACGCGCCCACGTGAGGATGCGCCGCTTCGGTCACCAGCACCGTCCGGAACCCGCGCACATCGGGTGGATCGGATTCGAAGTACACCTCGAGCTCGTTCAGCCGCTCCAGGTCGAAGGCGAGGCTGCCGAGACTGCCGTTGATCTCGAAGCGGTTGTAGTTCTTGCGGCCAGGCGCCATCCTCGTCGCTTCGATCGTCCCGATCGCCCCGTTCGCGAAGCGCACGGCCGCGACCGCCGCGTCGTCCACCGTCACGCGGCCCCGGCGCTTCGGCGCGTCCGGCAGCGGGCGGGTCTTGATGAACGTTTCCGTCGCGCCTGCGACCTCGGCGATCTCCCCCACCAGCATCCTGGCGAGGTCGATGACGTGCGATCCGATGTCACCCAGGGCTCCCGAGCCGGCCTGGGTGCGGTCGAGCCGCCACACGAGGGGAAACGCGGGATCGGTGATCCAGTCCTGCAGGTACGTCCCGCGGAAGTGCCGGACCCGGCCGATCCGTCCCTCCTTGATGAGCTGCTTGGCCAGCATCACCGCGGGCACGCGGCGGTAGTTGTGGCAGATCATGTGCGGCACGCCGGCCCGCTCGACGGCGGCCAGCATCCGTTCCGCGTCCTTGACCGAGTTCGCCAGCGGCTTCTCGCAGAGCACGATCTTCCCGGCCTGGGCCGCGGCGATGGCGATCTCGGCGTGGCTGTCCCCGGGTGTGGCCACGTCCACGAGGTCGATCTCCGGGTTCTCGACCACGGCCTTCCAGTCGGACGACGTGGCCTCCCACCCGTAGGCGCGCGCGACCGCGCGTACCTGCGGGCGAGACAACCCGCACACGACCTTCAGGTGAGGCGTCAGGCGCGGCGCGAAGAAGGCCGTCACCTGCCGCCAGGCATTGCTGTGCGCGCGGCCCATGAAGCCGGCGCCGACGAGCGCGACGTTCAGGTCGGACATGGGAGAGATTCTACAGGCGCTAGGCGATAGGCGCCAGGCGGCAGCGGAAAGACAGGCGAGAGGGGAAAGGCAGGCGACAGGCGACGGGCGACAGGCGATAGGGGACAGCCAGGCGACAGGCGACAGGCGACAGGCGGCAGGGGAAAGATAGGCGGCAGGCGACAGGCGACAGGCGCCAGGCGATAGGGGACAGCCAGGCGACAGGCGACAGGCGACAGGCGGCAGGGGAAA
>CAYZYG010000020.1:3280-56052 GCA_964481395.1 uncultured Vicinamibacterales bacterium | reverse complement strand
GCAAAGGGCGTGTCAGGCGGAATCTGCCAGTAGTCGTCGCCTTCCGCCGGGTCGCCTTCCGGGTCGACCGCTCGGCCAGCTGGGCCCGCGAGCGGGGCTGGGCCGTGGTGCGGGTGATCGTCCGCCTGTGGGACCTGCACCGGGCCGTGGAGCAACAGTCCCGCAGGGCGTCGTGACGATTCGCTCACGATCTCCGCTCCGCCCCACCTTCTCCCGGATTCCAGGTTCATTCCTGCCACCTGCTTGCCCTGAGCGAAGCCGAAGGGTCGCCTGCTTGCCGTGAGCGCAGTCGAACGGTCGCCGAGTTCTTCCCTGTCGCCTGTCGCCTGTCGCCGAACCTACACCGCGTCCCCGACCGCCGGGACCGCCACGTCCGTCCGCTGCAGCCGCCGGTAGACTTCGACGGCCACCACGAGGCCCAGGGCCATCAGCACGATCGCCACAATCGCCAGCGGGATGTTCCGGCCCGGCAGGTACTGCCAGAACAGCTGATAGAAGAGCGCTCCTTCGGTCGTCACCAGCATGAAGATGCCCGGCACCAGCGTGTAGACCGTTTTCTTGCCGTATCCGAAGAGGTACGCCGTCACCACCAGCAGCGACAGCGCGGCGATCAGCTGGTTGGCGGCGCCGAACGCCGGCCACAGCACCCGCCAACTGTTGCCCGTCGTCAGGAAGTAGGCCGCCACGAGGCTCACGGCCGTCGCGAGGTACCGATTGCGCAGCAGGCTCACCTTCTGCCCCGCGCTCTCGACGACAATGAACCGCGTGAGCCGCGCGCAGGTGTCGAGCGTCGTCAGAATGAAGGCGTTCAGCATCAGCACGCCGAAGGCAATCCCGTAGTTGAGCGGAATGCCGAGGTTTTCCAGCGCGCGCCCCATGGCCCGTCCGAAGGTGATGTTCGCCCCCTTCTCGGCGAGCGACGCGCGGAACACGAAGTCGGACAGCCCCTCCGACGGAGCCGTGTCCCAGAACATCACCGCCGACATGAGCAGCACCACAATCAGTGCCAGGGCTCCTTCCGTCAGCATGCCGCCGAAGGACACGATCCGGGCATCCGTTTCGCGGGCAACCTGCTTCGCAGAGGTCCCGCTCGATACCACCGAGTGGAAACCCGACACCGCTCCGCAGGCCACGGTGATGAAGAGAATCGGCCAGAGCGGCCCCGAACTGCTCGTCACCCCGATGAACGCCGGCCCTGAGATGTCCGGCCGCATGATCAGCAGCGACACGAAGGCGAGCGCCAGGCCGGCCACCAGGATGTACATCGAGAGGTAGTCGCGCGGCTGCAGGAGGACCCACACCGGCAACACGGCCGCGATGAAGGAGTACACGAGGGCGAAGATCAGCCAGAACTCGTAGCTGGCGGCGATCGGGTAGTAGTCGCCGGCCACGATCAGGGAAACCATGATCACGATGGCGACGCCTGTCCCGAGCCAGAGGTTGATCCCGCCGCGATAGACCAGGGTCCCGAAGGCCATCGCCAGCAGCATCAGCCCCAGCGTGGGCACGACGATCTCCGGCTTTTCGGCGAGCGTCTGCGCCGTCAGCACCGCGAACACCGCGATAACCAGCACCAGCGCCAGCCAGAGGAAGATACTGAAGATCCAGCGGGCCGTCGGCGACACGTGCGTTCTGGCGATGTCGGCGACGGAGACCCCGCGGCTGCGCACCGAGGCCATCATGGCGGTGTAGTCGTGGACGGCTCCGATGAACACGGCCCCGACCAGGATCCAGAGCAGGGCCGGCAGCCAGCCGAACAGCGAGTAGGCCAGCATGGGGCCGACGATGGGCCCGGCGCCCGCAATCGACGAGAAGTGGTGCCCGAACAGAATCGCGGGATTCGCCGGCACGAAGTCGACGTTGTCACGCTGCGTGTGGGCCGGCGTCGCCCGGCCGTTGTCGGGCTCGACCAGCCGTCTCGCGATGAACCCACCGTACCAGCGGTAGGCGAACAAGAACCAGGCCGCACCCAGGACTGCGATGAACGCCGCATTCAGCATGGAGCTAACGATAGCGGAAGACGGGCGGGCGAACAACCGGACGGCCGCCTGGCGCCTGGCACCTGTCGCCTGGCGCCTGTCACCTGTCGCCTGTCACCTGCCGCCTGCCGCCTGCCGCCTGCCGCCTGCCTTCCGATGGTATAGTCAGCACGAGATGAACGAGGACAGGCGCGCACGGCCCAGACTCGAAGTCGAAAGCCGACTGCCCGGCGAGGTCAGCGTGATGGCGCCTGCCGAAGCCCGCGATATCAGCCCGTCCGGCGTGCGTCTGGAGTCCGCTTTCCCCCTCCTCGTCAATTCCCTTCACGACGTGCGCCTCCACCTCGACGACGATGTCGTCGTCGTCAAGGCCCGGGTGGCCCACTGCCAGATCGCGGACGTGGGTCGGGACACCGTTGTCTACCGTGCCGGCCTGGAGTTCGTCGATCTGTCGGACCACGTCAGAGTGTCGATCGAGGCATTCGTCAACGAGCGCCGGGAGGGACAGTAGTCAGGAGTCAGGAGTCAGGAGTCAGGAGTCAGGAGCGCCGCCGGTCACGTTCAGATACGCGAGGTAGTCGCCAGACTCGATACGCTCGGCGCGTCCCAGCGGCGCGTTGTAAAAGTACGTGGACACGGAGCAACGGTCGCCGTTGGCCAGCGTGGCGTCCACCTCGACGCGCGTATAGAGACTGCTGTCGGGCTCGTCCGACCGGTAGCCCTCAATCTCGTCCAGCACGGCCAGTACCGATTCGTCTTCCACTTCGTAGACCTCTCCCCAGATACGCCCCTCCGTCGAGGGAATGGCGGCCGGGAAGAGTCCCAGGTCGAACAGCGCCCCCTGGATCCAGCCCCGCCCGACGAACCGCATGCGCGTGTCGATGCCGGCGCGTCGGCGGCGGTCGAATCCAGCCATCAGGGTGCCGTAGAAGAAGACTCGGATCATAAGTGCGCCGCGCAGTGCTCGGTCGGGAATGCGCAAGTGTAGGGTCCTTACGGAGGTGGAGTCAAGTGCAGGATCAGGCGACAGGCGACAGGCGACAGGGAGGGGCCCGGCGACGGGAACGAAAACGGCCCGGGCGGCGCGAAGCCACCCGGGCCGTCCCTGATCCGGAACCGCTGTTGGTGTGCGGTCTACTTGGCTGTGCCCTCGCGCTTCATCGTCCCGCCCTTGGTGACCGCATCCAGGAGCGCGGTGGAGACCGCGAACGACACGGAGACCGTCTTGCCCGCACCGCCCAGTTCGATGGCGGGCAGCAGGGCCGCCGCTTCGGTCTTGTCTCCTGCCTGCATCCTCGCGAGGGCGACAAACCCTCGGACGATGTCGCGGAGGTTATCGGCGGCCTGTTCGTCCACGGCATCGACCTTGACCATGGCCTGGATCCCGCCGTTCACGCGGCCGCTCGCCGCGAACCAGGTGATGGGCGGCAGGCGGTTCTCGACCTCCGCAGGCAACTTCGCCTCGGCCCTGAGGGCGTCGAACCGTCCGACGGCCCACATGCTGTCGGACTGGAGATCGGCAACCAGCTTCATCAGTTCATCGTTAGCGGTGACGTTGGCGCCGCCCGATTCGAGATCGACGGCCTGCCGCACCGCGGACACCGTCCCCATGGCCATGAGGCCGGGCTGGAGGAAGGCCAGGGCGAATTCGAGTTCCGCGGCGGTCCCGTCCCGCCGCTTGTCTGGCGCCGTGATCAGGCGCTTGCCGCGGTAGTCGGTGACGCCGCCGCCGTGTTCTCTGGCGAGCGCCTCGAGACGGCCCTGGTCGAACCGACCCCGTGCGATGACCAGGCCGTTAGCTTTGTCGGTGAGCTCCTCGCCACGCATGGACGCGACGACGTAGTCGATGTCGTGCTCGATGTCGATGCCGGTCTCGTCGCGGAACTCGTTCCGGCCTTCACCACTGATGCCCTCGAGCTGATTGAGCCGCTGGCGCAGTTCCGAGGTCATGACTTGGCGCACGTCGGCGTAGGCCACGACAGCCGCGTCCTTCGGGATGTACTTCAACTCGTCGGGACCTGGCCCCTGCGCGAACAGGCCGCCCGCGACCCCGCCGTAGTAGGCGACGACCCCGATACCAAGACCCAGAGCCAGGACCAGCGCCGAACCGATAAGAAAATAGCGTGTTTTCGCGGTCATCGTCACGTCCCTCTGATCGGCTATACGTCCACGTTACCCGAAAGTTCCCTGTTTGGTAAGCCTTACGGGGTTCACGCTCTGAACCGACGTTCACGGGGACCTGGGACCGGGGACCGGGATCGGGGATCGGGGATCGGAGATCGCGTACCGGGGTTGAACAAGAACTGGTCCCCGGTCCCTGGTCCCCGGTCCCTGTGCTCCTACTGCTCCAGCACGTATTCCTTGCGCTCGATGACGCGGCCGGCCAGGAACATGAATCCGCCGATGATCGCCGCCAGACACACCAGGCTGACGGCGGTCGATGGCGTCTCGAGGAAGATCGCCTGGAGCGCGGAGCCCAGTCCTCCGGTCGGCATCGCATGAGGCACCAGCGCCTGGAGGTAGAAGGCCACGGTCGTCCACCGCAGGTAGCCTGGCAGGATGAGTGCAAGCTGCTCCCAGCCGAACGCGAAGACCAGGCCCGCCACGAGCGGGTGTTTGAACTGGGCCCCGATGAACGCGAAGATCGCGCCGTACGCCGCCAACCCGATGCCCAGCAGCACCAGGTCTTTCAGCAGGTCCGGAAACGCCGCGGCCAGCGACCCGTTTCCGAGCGGGACGACCAGCAGGTACAGCAGAACCACCGACGGCAGCACCACGCAGACGGTCGTGACCAGATACGCCAGGTACTTCCCCGCCAGCACGGCCGCGCGTGGGATCGGACGCACGAACAGGTAGGTGATGGTCTTGTCTTCCACCTCGTCGGCCACGAGCGCCGTTCCGTAGAACACGCCAAGGACCGGGACGATGAAGCGCAGGTAGAGGAACCAGATCATGCCGCCGAAGACCGTGGCCCCGGAGACCTGCGTCCGCCCCATGCGCATCTCCCCGACGCCCATCACCTCGAGGACACGGAACAGGACGCCGAGCGCGAGCGGCGATCCGACGACCAGCGCCAGGAAGATGGTGCGCCGGGACCAGAGCATCTGGCCGAGCGACAGGTCGAACACCCGCAGAGCTGCCGTGAAGAACGGAGGCGCCTGGCGAGGGGCGCCGGGAGACCCCTGCGCGGGCGGCGTAACGGTCGGCACGGTCGGCTCCATCGAGGGGGTCGTCATTTGACCAGGAACTTGAAGACGGCCTGCAGGTTGTCGTCCGGCGAGGTCACCTCGCTGATCGTGCCCCCGGTGCCGGACGCGGCCAGATCCGTCAGGTACCGGTAGAAGCTATCGGGTTTCGACGTCTCCACCACGATGGCGTCCTGTTCGAGCCTCAGGCTCAGAACGTCCTCCCGCGTGAGGAACTCGCGCGCAAGGGTTCTCGGGTCGGCGGCCCGGACGTGAACCGTGTGGGGATGCTCGTCGATGAGTTCCCGGATCTGATGGACGTCGCCCTCGGCCAGGATCCTCCCGTTGTTGATAAGGAGGATGTTCGACGTCATCGCCTCGATCTCGTACAGGATGTGGCTCGACACGATCAGGCTCTTGCCGCCGCGCGCCCAATCCTTGATCAGGCGGATCGTGCGGCGCCGACCGATCGGATCCATGCCGGACAGCGGCTCGTCGAGGATGAGGAACTCCGGATCGTGCACGAGCGCCTGGGCAAGCTTGACGCGCTGCCGCATGCCCTTGCTGTAGCCGCCGATCTTCTTGTCGGCCGCGTCCAGCAGATCGACCTGGGCCAGGGCGGCTCTCGCCGACGCGATCGCGCGCGTCTCGTCGTACCCGTTCAGGCGCACCAGCCCGGTCACCCACTCCAGGCCCGTCATGCGGTCGTAGAACGCATCCTGCTCCGGGCAGAACCCCATGCGGAAGTACAGGCCGGGGTTGCCCCACACCGGTTCGCCCAGAACCGAGATGGTCCCCTTGCTGGGCCGGAGCTGGCCGGTCAGCAGCTTCATGAGGGTCGACTTGCCCGCGCCGTTCGGCCCGAGGAGGCCGGTGATGCCGGGAGGAATCGACACGCTCACGTCGTTCAGGCCGATCACCTGCCCGTACCACTTCGACAGGTGGTCGGTCACGACGATGGGCGCCGGCCCCGGACCGGGCGAGGCGGTCATGTGACCACCTCCACGCCGCGCACCCGGCGCTCAAGGACGAAGAGCGCGACGGCCAGCGTGGCGGCCAGCGCCACGGCCGTCACCAGCCCGGACGTCTTGTACATCGGCTCCAGCCGGAAGATGATGTCGGAGAGCTGCGTGAGGTTGGCCCGCGGCGACATCCAGGAGAACCCGGTATCTCGCGTCACGATGAAGACGACGCCGTAGAGCGCATCGAGGAAGAAGACAATACCCGCGTACATGATCCCGACGAACCGCGAGCTCTTCGACAGGGACGACAGCGCCAGCATGACGAATCCGAGCACGATCGTCTGCGTCAGCGTGACGACGAGGATCGCAGGCAGGACGAACAGGTGCTGCTTCAGGAACGCGAGGTCGCCGGCGAACACCACCTGCACGAACACCAGCATCGTCGCGGGCAGCCACGTGACGAGCAGCAGGAAGAAGGCCAGGACGGCGAACTTGCCCCCGATGTACTCGGCCCGTCCGAGCGGCTTCGACAGGTAGATCTGCAGGGCGTTCGCGCGCATGTCGTTGGCGATGAGCCCGGCCCCGGTGAAGATCGTGATGAAGAAGACGAATACGCCCTGCTGCTCGAGGAAGTCGTCGAAGGTCGAGGGCCCGGGCGCGATCATCGAGGCCTGAGGGAAGTTCGCGGCCACGTAGAACTGCACGGCCCTCACGACGAACGGCAGCCAGGCGAGCACCAACAGGGCCAGGAACTTCCGCTTGCCGAGCATGTGCTTCACGCCCGCCTGGGCGATCACCGTCCACGAGCGCCCCTGCGGCGCCCGTTCTCCCTTGTAGCGACGGTAGCTCTGGTCGTGAATGGGCACGGCCTACTCCTCGCCCACCGCCCGGGCGAACACGTCCTCGAGCGTCGGGACGCTCGGCTTGAGGTGCCTGACCTGCACGCCTCCCCTCGAGGCCATCTGGAACAGCCCGTTGGCGCCGAGGTCCCCGGGCACGAAGACGCGCATCATGTCTTCGTCGGCGGCATGGGCCTCCATGCCCGATTCGCGCAACAGCTCCGCGAACGCGGCACGGTCGCCCTTGATGCGCAGCTCGAACAGGCTGCCCTGGGGCGTCTTCAAGTCGTTGATGGGCCCGGAGGTCGCCACCTGGCCCTGATGCAGCACGACGACGTGGTCGCACGTGTACTCGACGTCCGGGAGCAGATGCGACGAGAGGATGAGGTTCATGCCCTTGTTGTGCGCGAGGTCCCTGATGAGATCGAGCATCTCCTCGCGCCCTTTCGGGTCCATGCCGTTGGTCGGCTCGTCGAGGAACAGCAGATCGGGATCGTGCACGAGCGCCTGCGCGAGCTTGATGCGCTGCTTCATGCCGGTCGAGTAGGTCTCGACGTTCCGGTAGCGGGCCTCTCCGAGGCCGACGTAGTACAGCACCTCGTGCGCGCGCTGCATGGCGTCGACCGCCGGGAGCCCGGCGAGCTGCCCGCAGTACGCCACGAACGAAACGGCGTTCATGCCTGGAATGTGGGCGTCGATCTCCGGCATGTAGCCCAGGCGCGCCCGGATGTCGAGAGGGACCGTCGCCACGTCGAGGCCGAGCACGCGCAGGCGTCCGCCGTCCGGCTTGAGGAACCCCAACAGCGCCTTGAGCATCGTGCTCTTGCCGGCGCCGTTGGGGCCCAGCAGGCCCACGGCCCCGGCCGGGAACGCGGCGGTCACGTTCTGCAGGGCGCGCTGGCGGCCGTAGCGGACGGTCAGGCCCTGGATGCTCACGACGGGATCGACGGGAGAGTCGCTCATGCTCACCTGGAGTAGACGACGGGTGATCGGCGCCGGTTCACGACCGGCTACAACGCGCCACGGAGCCCCAGGTCATCGGCCTTCTCCCGCATGAACGCGATCACGTTCGCCACGTGGGCATCGAGAGGCAGCCCGATCTCCTCGGCCCCTCGCCGCAGATCGTCGCGGCTGACGGCCCGGGCAAAGGCCTTCTCCTTCATCCGCTTGATGACGGACTTCGCCTCGAGGTCGAGCAGGCTCTTCGACGGGCGGACCAGGGCGGCGGCCGTCACGAACCCGGCCATTTCATCGCATGCGAAGAGCGTGTGCTCGAGGCGGCCCTCCCTCGCCACGCCCGTGTGGTCGGCGTGCGACAGCACCGCGCGCACCAGGACCTCCGGGTAGCCTCGTTCCCGCAGCACCTCGGCCCCGCGGAACGGATGGTCCTTCAGGTCCGGATAGCGCTCGTAGTCGAAGTCGTGCAGCAGGGCGGTCACGCCCCAGAACTCTTCGTCTTCGCCGAACTGCCGGGCGTATCCGCGGACGGCGGCCTCGACCGCCAGCGCGTGCTTCAGCAGGTTCTCGTTCTGCGTGAATTCGGTGAGCAGCGTCCAGGCCTGCTCGCGCGTCGGCATCTCCATGACAGAACCTCACAGGGGCCGGGGACCGGGGACCCGTTCTGACGACGTGGCTGCACATATCCAACCTGGTCGCTGGTCCCCGATCCCCGATCCCCGATCCCCGTCTTCAGTGCACCAGATTGATATACGTCGTGATAATCAGCGCGTTCGTGAAGTCGATGAAGAACGCGCCGACCATCGGCAGCACCAGGAACGCGCGGGGCGCCGGGCCGAAGCGTTCGACGATCGCTTCCATGTTGGCCACGGCGTTCGGCGTCGCCCCGAGTCCGAACCCGCAGTGTCCGCCTGCCATCACCGCCGCGTCGTAGTCGCGGCCCATGACCCGGAAGGTGACGAAGTAGGCGAAGGCCGCCATCATCGTGACCTGCGCGATCAGGATGACGAGCATCGGGAGGGCCAGATCGAGCAGTTCCCACAGCTTCAGCGACATGAGCGCCATCGACAGGAACAGTGACAGGGCGATCGTGCCCAGGTCGTCGACCAGACGCTGCTCGATCTTCACGGACTTCAGCAGATCCGCTCCGTTGCGGAGAATCGCCGCGATAATCATCGACCAGATATACGCCGGGAGCGTGACGGACCGGCCGAGCCACGCACTGAGCAGCGATCCCGCCCACATGGCCACCAGGATGATGGTCATCACCTTGAGCAGCAGGTAAGCCGTCGGGGCTTCGCCCCGCATCTCGGTGTCGATCTCGGTATCCAGACCCATGCCCGAGACGTCGGCCAGACCGGCGCTCGGCTGCGCCGAGGCCGCCGGCTTCAGCCCCCGGCCTTTCACGAGCCGCGTGGCCACGGGCCCGCCGATCAGGCCGCCGCTGACCAGCCCGAAGGTGGCGGCCGCCATCGCCAGCGTCACCGCCCCCGGGAAGCCGTACTGGTCCTCGATCAGCTTGCCGAACGCAGCTCCGGTCCCGTGACCGCCGGTCATCGTGATTGAGCCGGCAATGAGCCCGAGCAACGGATGCACGCCCAGCCCCTTCGCCAGGACCACGCCCACGCCGCTCTGGATCACGGCGAGCAGGCTCGCGAGTCCCCAGAACAGCAGCACCTGGGGCCCGCCAATCTTCAGCAGCGACAGGCTCGCGCCGAGACCGATCGTGGTGAAGAACGCAATCATGAGCGGCGTCTGCAGGGTCGTGTCCAGGTCCAGGGTCACCACGCCTGCGAGGCGCAACCCGGTCGCGACGGCCGCGAACAGGAAACCACCGACGACCGGCGCGGGGATGTTGTAGCGATCCAGGACGCCAATCCGCCGCCGGATGGCGTAACCGATGAACAGCACTACGGCCGCCAGCGCCAGCGTCTGCACCATGTCGAGTTTCAGGGCCATCAGGGCATGATATATTCGCCCCTCGTCCGCTGCCACTGGAAACGGGCGCCGGGCGGCCGCCCGGCGGCAGGCGACTGGCGCCAGGGGCGGAACCAGGCGACAGGGAGGCGTGCGTGATCACAGCGTTGCTCGCGGCACTGGGAGTCCTGACGGCGGTCTACATCGTGCTCTGGGCGGCCGAAGCCCGCAAGGCTCCACCGGCACCTGACCCGGGCCGCCCCGACGCGGAACGCATCGCCATCGGGTTCTTCGCGAACTTCTTCGACGCCCTCGGCATCGGAAGCTTCGCCACCACGACCACCTACGTCAGGCTGCGGAAACTGGTGCGCGACGAACTCATCCCGGGTTCGCTGAACGTCGGACACTGCCTTCCGACCATCACGCAGGCCTTCATCGGCATTACCGTCATCGCCGTCGAACCCTGGACGCTGGTGCTCATGATTGCCGCAGCCGTCGCCGGGGCGTGGGTGGGCGCCGGCGTGGTCTCCCACATGCCGAGGCGCGCGATCCAGATCGGCATGGGCATCGCGCTGCTGGTGGCCGCAGGTTTCATGCTCGCCAAGGTCACCGGCGTGATGCCGTCCAGCGATGTGGGCACGCTGGGCCTCACGGGCGTCCTGCTCGTCCTCGGCCTCGCGGGCAGCTTCTTCCTCGGCACGATCATGCCGCTGGGCATCGGGTACTACGCGCCGTGCATGATCCTGGTGAACCTGCTCGGGATGAACCCGCTGGCCGCCTTTCCGATCATGATGGGCGCCTGTGCCTTCCTCATGCCGGTCGCGAGCATCAAGTTCATCCGGGAGCGCCGGTACAGCCTCCGGTCCACCGTCGGCTGGGCCATCGGCGGCGTCTTCGGGTCGGCTCTTGCGCTGCTCGTCATCAAGAGCCTCGACCTGCACATCGTCATGTGGCTGGTGACGGTCGTGGTGGTCTATACCGGCATCGGCCTGCTGCGGACCGCGGCGCGCGAGAAGGCGGCGACTACCGCGGCGAACCAGGCTTGAGGCCGGTCCCGGGCGAACCGCTCAGACGGCGGCGCGCGGCCGCGACGACCTCGAGCGTCTTGGGGGTCAAATCGTAGGGGGCGAGCGCGTCGGGATCCGCCAGCGCCACCTCGGTGACGTCGCTGCCGGCCGCGAGCGTGCCGCCCCTCGCGTAGCACAGGTAGTCGGCCAGCACGTAGTGATACTGGACACGCCCGGCGTCATCCCGCGTGACGCGGTCGAATAACTCGACGAGGGGACCGACGTCCACGTCCAGGCCGGTCTCCTCACGCATCTCGCGCGCCAGTGCCTCATCGAGCCGTTCGCCGACTTCGACCGCGCCGCCCGGAATGCTCCACCGCCCCGCCATCGGATCGAACCGCCGCCTGATGAGCAGCACCCGGCCGTCGAGGAACACCACGCCGCCCACGCCGACGACCGGACGCGGCGGATAGCGCCTCGTCGCGGCAGCGTCCCGCGCGGCGTCGACACTGGAATCGGGCGGGTTCACTGCCCCATCACTTTCACGACCACGCGCTTGCGGCGCTGGCCGTCGAACTCCGCGTAGAACACCTGTTCCCACGGACCGAGATCGAGGGCGCCCTTCGTGATGGGCAGCAGGACCTGGTGTCCCATGATGGTGCGCTTCAGGTGCGCGTCGGCGTTGTCCTCGCCGGTCTGGTGATGGCGGTAATCCAGTCCGGAGGGCGCGAGTTTCTCCAGCCAGACCTGGATATCGTGCATCAGGCCGCTCTCCCAGTCGTTCACGTAGACGGCGGCGGTGATGTGCATGGCCGACACGAGCACCATGCCCTCCTGCACGCCGCTCGTCTGGACGATGGCGGCGATGTCGTCGGTGATGCGCACGATCTCGCGGCGCTGCTTCGTGTGGAAGAAGAGGTAGTCGGTGTGGACCAGCATCGGATCATCCTCAGGGGCCGGGGACCGGGGTCCGGGGACCGGTTCCGGATGTCCCCAGTCCGCATTCGAGGGGCAGGGAGGCGTCGGCGTTGAGGTCCCAGCCGGCGCGCACGCCCTGGCGGTAGCGGCGCAGGCCGGCGGCAGCGATCATGGCCGCATTGTCCGTCGTCAGCGACAGGGCCGGAGTGAAGACCGGAAAACCCGCACGCCCGCCTCGCGCGTCGGCATCAGCGCGGAGGCGGCTGTTGGCCGAGACTCCCCCCGCGATTCCGATCGAGCGCGCGCCGAACCAGCTGGCGGCCTCGAACGTCCGGTCGAGCAGGGCCTCAACCACGGACCGCTGGAAGCTGGCGCACACGTCGGCGATTTCCCGCTCTCCAGGCACCCATCCGTCGCCGCGCCCCTTCACGTACCTGAGCACGGAGGTCTTGATCCCGCTGAACGAGAAGTCCCACTGTCCCTTCTCGAGCGGGGCGTTGCGGTCGCGATGCGTCATGCGCGCGACCGGAAAATCGATCGCCCGGTCGTCGCCCCCCCTGGCGAGCCGGTCGATCACGGGCCCCCCGGGATACCCGAGACCCAGCAGTTTCGCGACCTTGTCGTACGCCTCTCCGGCCGCATCATCACGGGTCCGGCCGACCCGCTGGTAGTGCCCCTCCTCGGGGACCACGTAGAGGCTCGTGTGCCCGCCCGAGACGACGAGGACGATCGCGGGCAGCGGCAACGGGCCGTGCTGGAGGAACAGCGACTCGATGTGCCCCGCCAGGTGGTGCACGGGCACGACCGGGATCCCCCAGACGGCGGCCAGCGCCTTGGCCATCGACACGCCGACCAGCAGCGAGCCGACGAGGCCGGGGCCCTGGGTCACGGCGATGGCCCCCAACTCGCGCGGCTCGGTCTGCGCGTCGCCCAGCGCACGCTCGACGACGCCGCAGATGTCTCGCACGTGCTGGCGCGAGGCCAGTTCGGGAACGACGCCGCCCCATTCCCGGTGGATGTCGACCTGCGAGGCGATGACGCTCGACCGGATCGTCCAGGGGCGGGCCGGGTCAGGCCGCTCCTCGACGACCGCGGCGGCCGTCTCGTCACACGACGTCTCGATGCCCAGGATCAGCATGGACCGCAGCGGCGAGTGACGCGTGGTACGGCGGGCGGCACACGCCGCGCTCCGTCACGATCGCGGTGATGAGACGGTTCGGCGTCACGTCGAACGCGGGATTGCGGATGCGCGCGCCCGCGGGCGTCAGCCGTGTCGGCCCGACGTGGGTGACCTCGCGCTCGTTCCGCTCCTCGATCGGGATGAGCGAGCCGTCGGCCGTGGCCAGATCGACCGTCGAGACGGGCGCGGCCACGTAGAACGGGATTTCGTGCTCCTTGGCGAGCACGGCCACGCTGTAGGTGCCGATCTTGTTGGCGACGTCGCCGTTGCCGGCGATGCGGTCGGCCCCGACGACCACGAGGTCGATCAGGCCCTGCTTCATCAGCGCGCCGGCCATGTTGTCGGTGATCACCGTTGTGTCGATGCCGTCGCGGACCAGTTCCCAGGCCGTGAGGCGCGCGCCCTGCAGGAACGGCCGCGTCTCGTCGGCGTACACGCTCACGCGCTTTCCCGCCTCGGCGGCCGCCCGAATCACCCCGAGCGCCGTGCCGTAACCGGCCGTCGCCAGCGCCCCGGCATTGCAGTGCGTCAGGATGCGGGCTCCATCGGGCACGAGCGTCGCGCCGTGGCGGCCCATGTCCCGGCAGCTCTGGACGTCCTCCTCATCCACCGCTCTGGCCTCGGCTTCGAGCCTGGCGGCGATCTCGGCCACCGAGGCGCCCGCCCGCGCCAACTCGCCGAAGACCCGTTTCATGCGCTCGATGGCCCAGAACAGGTTCACTGCCGTCGGCCGCGTCGACGCCAGCAGGTCGCACGTCTTCTGGAACTCGACCGCAAACTTCGCCGTGCCGGTCGCCTTGCTCCGGCGCGCCTCCACCGCGACGCCCATCGCGGCCGCGACGCCGATGGCCGGCGCGCCCCGAATCACCATGCTCTTGATGGCCCTGGCGACCTCGGCCGCCGTCCGGCACCGTACCCACACCTCGGCCCCGGGCAGCTTGCGCTGGTCGATCATCACCACGGTGCCATCCTGCCAGTCGATGGTTGGAAGCATAGGAAGACAATGATACTTGAAGGGATCGGGGACCGGGGATCGGGGACCGGGGATCGGGGATCGGGGATCGGTTCCGACGACGGGAGTCGGGAGTCGGCCGCTCGACTCGGTTGCGCTCGCTCAGGCCGAACCAATCCCCGATCCCCGATCTACGTCCTGTCCCCGCGGCCCAGAAGACGTGCGTCGAATGGGAGCGGCAGCAGGTCGGCCAGCCGGTATCGGCCGGTCTCCGCCTCGAGGTTGGCCAGGATGACCTCGAGGTCGCCGCAGAACTCCCACAGAATCTGGCGGCACGGGCCGCAGGGCGGCGTGGGTTCCCGGGTATCCGCGACGATCGCGATACGCGTGAAGTGCCGGTGCCCGTCCGAGACCGCCTTGAACACCGCCACGCGCTCGGCGCACACGGTGAGGCCGTACGTGGAGTTCTCAATGTTGCAGCCCGTGACGACCGCGCCGTCACCGGTTTCGAGTGCCGCACCGACATTGAAGCCCGAGTACGGGGCGACGGCCGCCTCACGCGCCCGTCGTGCGGCGTCGATCAGTTCGACATCAGTCACGGTTCGTCCTCCCGACCCGCCCCACGTTCGCGTCCACGCTCACACTCCCCCCACGATCGCCTCGAGCAGCGCGATGAACTGTCCGCGTACGCGACGGGCCGTCTCCATGACGCCTTCGTGCACGAGCGGCGTGTCGAGCACCCCGGCCGCCATGTTCGTGATACAGGAGATGCCGAGCACCTCGAGCCCCATGTGCCTCGCGACAATCGCCTCCGGTACCGTCGACATGCCCACGGCGTCAGCGCCAATCGTGCGCAGGAACCTGATTTCGGCCGGTGTCTCGTAGCTCGGCCCGTGCAACCCGACGTAGACGCCGTGCGCGAGCGCGAGGCCCAGGTCCGCCGCGGCCCGGTCCGCCAGCGCCCGGAGGCGCCGGGAGTAGACCTGGGTCATGTCCGGAAAGCGAGGCCCGAACCGGTCGTCGTTCGGGCCGATCAGCGGATTCGTTCCCGTCAGGTTGAGGTGGTCCTCGATCACCATCAGGGCCCCCTCGGCGAACGAGGTATTGATACCGCCGGCCGCGTTGGTCAGGATCAGCACCCGCACCCCCAGCCGCGCGGCCACTCTCGTCGGGAACACGACCGACGACATCGGGTGCCCCTCGTAGAAGTGCGAGCGGCCGGCCAGCACGGCCACCTGGCGTCCCCGGACCGTCCCGAGCACGAGCCGGCCCGCGTGCCCGGCCACCGTCGGCCGCGGCCAGCCCGGGATGTCGGCGTACGGCAGCGCGGTCGCGCCTTCGACCCGGTCCGCGAAATCGCCGAGTCCGGATCCCAGGACGATGGCCACGTCGGGGCGGGTCGGGACGCGCGCCATGATGTGGGCGGCGGCGCAATCGACAGTTTCGAAGTCGGTCATGGGTGCCTCGGCTCAGGGACCGGGGATCGGGGATCGGAGATCGGAGATCGGAAAGAGGAATTTTGCAGAACCGGCCCCCGATCCCCGGTCCCCGGCCCCTGCCCTACAGCAGTACCGATGCGAGCGACGAGTTGATCATCGTCGCGATGAACCCGGCCACCAGGGCGCGAAGCCCCAGCCGCGCCAGGTCGTGCCGGCGGCTCGGCGCCATGCCGCCGATGCCCCCGAGCAGGATTCCGATCGACGCGAAGTTCGCGAAACCGGTCAAGGCGAACGTCGCCAGGCTGTACGACCGCGGATCGAGGGTCTCACGGTACTCGGTCGTCAGCTTGACGAAGGCGACGAACTCGTTCGCCACGAGCTTCGTGCCGAGCAGATCGGCAATCGCCGGCACGTCGACGGCCCTCACGCCCATCAGCACGGCCATGGGCGAGAACACCCAGGAGAAGACCTTCGACAGCGACAGGCCCGGGCTGACCAGCGCCAGCAGGTAGTCGAACAGTGCGATGAACGCCAGGAACGCGATGAGCATCGCTGCGACGTTAAAGGCCAGGTGCATCCCGTCCGACGCACCGGCCGACGCGGCGTCGATCGCGTTGACGTGCGTCTTCTCGACCGTCATCCGGACCTCGCCCCGGGTGAGGGGCTCCTCGGTTTCGGGCAGCAGGATCTTCGACAGATACAGGCCGGCCGGCGCCGCCATCACACTGGTGGTCAGAATGGCCACCGGGTCGGCGCCGAGCTGGATGTACACGGCCATGACACCGCCCGAAATCGTCGCGAGTCCGCCGACCATGAGCGCCAGCAGTTCCGACTGCGTCATCTTCGGGACGTACGGCTTCACGATGATGGGCGCTTCGGTCTGTCCCATGAAGACGTTCGCCGCGGCCGACAGCGTCTCGGCGCCGCTCGTCTGCATCAGGAACACCATGGCCTTCGCCATCACGCGGACGATGAACTGCAGGACGCCGAAGTAGTACAGCACCGTGAAGAACGACGACACGAAGATGATCGTCGGCAGCGCCGTGAAGGCGAACACGAACCCGCCAGGGAAGATCTTGGACATCACCGCCGCGTCCGCCAGGCCTCCGAAGACGAACTGGGAGCCAGCGTTGGTGAACTCGAGGAAGCGCTTCACGCCGTTCCCGATCAGCGTGAACAGTTCGAAACCGGGACGCACCCCACCGACCTCGAACTTCAGGATGAGCAGGGCGAGCGCGACCTGGATCCCGAACCCGCTGGCCACGGTCCGCCAGTTCACGCGCCTGAGGTCCGGCGAGAGCACCGCCACGAACGCGAGGAAGAAGAGGACCCCGCACGCCGCCTGGCCGCGCGGGCCGATCGCGCCCCGCAGCGCGTAGGCCGCCGCGACCAGTCCCACCGCGATGGCCACGGCCACCAGCCGCAGCGTCCGCCCGCTGAGACCGGCCGGACCGGTCACGTGCTCATGCATGATCTCGCTCCTCCACGGCGGTGCTGTCAGGCCCGCCGGTCACCACGTCCATCACGAGCGGCCGGGGATCCGGCGGCGAAGGCCCGAGCTCGATGGCCTGGGCTGCCAGGCCCGTCGCCTCGGCCAGGCCGCGTCCGCCCCGGTGGACGATCTCGAACACCGGGTCGCCGGCCCTGACCAGTATGCCAAGGGGGACCAGGATCCGCACACCCACGCCCTGGTCGATCCGTTCGTCCGCCGTCGCCCGACCGCCGCCCAGGGCCACGCACGCCCGCCCGATGGCCAGGGCGTCGAGGCCCGTCACGTATCCGGCCCGGGGTGCCCGCACCAACTCTCGCGTGTCCGCCACCTCGAGACGTGACGGGTCATCCGCGACACCGGGATCCCCGCCCTGCGCTTCGACCATCCGTCTGAAGCGATCGAGCGCGGCACCCGACGTCAAGGCCGCCTCCGCCTGGCGCTCGCCGCCCGTGACGTTCTCGGCGAGTCCCGCCAGCATCACCATTCGCCCCGCCAGCAGGATCGACAGTCGGGCGAGGTCCTGGGGTCCGCCGCCCCGCAGGACCTGAATCGCCTCCTGCACCTCCAGGGCATGCCCGACGGTCTGGCCGAGGGGCGCGTCCATCCGGGTCAGCAACGCGTGGGTGCGGACGCCGGCCAGCCCGCCCGCCCTGACCATCGCCTGCGCCAGGCGCCCGGCCTCCTCCGCCGTGGCCATGAACGCGCCGCGGCCCACCT
Source organism: uncultured Vicinamibacterales bacterium (assembly GCA_964481395.1). Taxonomy (GTDB): domain Bacteria; phylum Acidobacteriota; class Vicinamibacteria; order Vicinamibacterales; family JAKQTR01; genus JBFMFH01. The sequence continues at coordinate 38,508 of CAYZYG010000020.1, read as the reverse complement.
TGACGTCGAGGACGAGGCCGTCGATGTCCTCGGCAAGCTTCTTGCTCATGATCGAGGCCGTAATCAGGGGGATGCTCTCGACCGTGGCCGTCACGTCGCGAAGCCGGTAGAGCCGTCGGTCGGCCGGCGCGATGTCCCGGGTCTGGCCAACGATCACGCATCCAACGTCGTGCAGGGCGCTGGCCACGTCTCTCGCCGTCAGGTCGACCCGGAGCCCGGGAATCGCCTCGAGTTTGTCGAGCGTCCCGCCCGTGTGACCGAGGCCGCGGCCGGACATCATGGGGACGACCGCGCCGCAGGCTGCCGCCAGCGGCGCCACGACGAGCGAGGTCTTGTCGCCGACGCCTCCGGTGCTGTGCTTGTCCACCCGACGGCCCGCGAAGGCAGCCAGATCGAGCCGTCCGCCCGACTGCGCCATCGCGCCGGTCAGCCAGGCGGTTTCCTCGTCGTCCATCCCTCGGAGCACGATGGCCATGAGGAGCGCCGAGATCTGATAGTCGGGCCAGGAGCCGTCCGTCGCGCCGATGACGAAATTGTCAATCTGCTGACGAGTAAGCGCACTGCCATCCCGCTTGGACCGGATGATATCGACCGCACGCATGGGAGCCTGCAGTATAGCGAAAGTTCCCGGGCCTTGGGCCGATACCTCTAGTGGCACCCCCGCCGGGGGCGCCCGGCCTATGTCCATCGTAACGACGACGATCGTGCCCGCCGGGACCGTCCGCGACGTCACCGCATTCGCGCGGACGCTGGTGTCTTCGGTACGCACCCGCAAGCTCTATTCGGCCGAGCACCCCGCTGTGGCCACCGCCACGGAACGCCTTCGGTCCGCGCTGGCCGCACTCGCGGGCCATTCCGGCCTGGAACTCGGCATCACGCCTGCCGGCCTGCTCGCCAACGGCGAGGCGCTGCCGGTGGATCCGCGCGTGGCCGAGGCGGCCACGCTGCTCCACGAACGGGACATCCTCCGCCTGCGGTGTCTCGAGCCGCCGGCGCTGAGCCAGGTCAACGACTTCCTGCAACTGCTCGCGTTCGACGGCAACGACCTGCGCCGCCAGGGCGGCCCGGGGCACATGTGGGAGGGCTTCGGACACCGCTGGCTCGAAATCGACCAGATCGACTACGACACGATCCTTCGCGATGCGGCCCCGGGGTCGACCGCCCCTGGCAGGCCATCGGGTTCGGGCAGCCGCGCGGGCTCGGCCGACGTGCACCCTCAGGACGACGTCTGGACCTCGCTGGTCCGATCGATCGTCGGCGGGCGGCGCACGTTGGAAACCGAAGCCCAGAAGCGCCTGGTCGACATCGCGCGGTCGGCCGAATCGGTGCGCGAGCTGGCGGCCCAGACGTCCGCCGCTCTGGCCGGTCCGGACAAGGCAGCCCTCGCCGCCGCCCAGGCCGCGACCGTCCTCGCCACGTTCGACCGGCTGGTCGATGCCGTGAGGAACAATGCGCCGGACGACTTGAGCCTCGCCGTGAAGAACGTCGCGAAGGCCGCGAGCGATTTGGATCCGGCGCTCGTGATGCGTGCCGTCGGGGAGTCGGCGGAGTCCGGTCTGGGGGCCGAGCTGACGGCCACCCTGGGCCAGTACTTCGACGACAACCAGGTGGCGCGAATGCTCGCCCGTTCGATGGCGGCCGAAGGCCGCGCGACCGGGCGCATGGCCGCTGCGCTGACCACGCTGACGCCCGACGCGGACCGGCGCGACCGCGTGCTCCGTCTGGCCCGGAATCTCACCGAGGAGACCGGGAAGTCGTCGAACCTCGAATCGATGTGGGGGATCCTCCAGCAGTTCATGAGCGGGCCAGCTGAGAACGTGTATGTGTCCGACGGGTACTCGGCCACCCTCGAACAGGCCGAGACGCGCTCCCAGCGGCTGACGCTCGATATCCCGCCCGAACTCGACAGATGGATGCAGACGGTCGCCAGCGACTCCGTCCGGAACCTCTCGGTCACCCTGCTGCTCGATCTGTTCGCGATTGAGTCCGAGTCGGCCTCCGTCACCGAGACGGCAAACGATTTGGCCGGTCTGGCCGGCGATCTGCTGCTGTCAGCCGATCTCGATGTCGCGCATCGAATCGTCGCCGCCCTGCAGGAAGCGGGCAACTCCGGCAAGTCGGCCCGAGCCCTCGCCGCCAGGCTGGCCCTGGAGTCCATCGCGACGTCGGAGCCGCTGGCCGACGTCCTGTCGATGGCCGGGGACTTCGACGGGTCCCGATTCGGGGTGCTGGTCCATCTCTGTCTCGCGTTGGGACCTGCCGCCCTTCGCCCGATCGTCTCGGCGTACGCCTCCACTTCTGGCGACGAGGATCGCGCACGCCTCCGGGAACTGCTGCATGCCTACGGGGAGACGGCCACCTCGGCGCTCGGCCGCCTGGCGTTGGAGGAGGACTGGCCGGTCGCCCGCGCGGCCATACAGCTGCTGGGCGGGAGCGCGTCGCCCACGGCCGTGGCGTTCCTGCAGCCGATTGCCAAGGACCCGGACCTGCGGAAGGCCCGCGAAGCGATCGTCGCGCTGATCCGGCAGCAGGATCCGTCGGCGGCGAAGACGGTCAGCCGCATCCTGTCTATGGGTGACCGGCCGGTTCGGCAGATGGCCGTGGAGGCGCTGGCGGCCAGTCGCGACCGCCGCGCGAGTCCGATCCTGGCCGGCCTGCTTCCGCAGCTCAACGCGCTGGGCGCCGACTTCGACCTCGCGCTGAGCACGCTGACGGCACTGCGGATGGTCGGCGACGACAGTGCCGTTGACAGCCTGGCCGCCCTCGCCAGACAGCGTCGCTGGTTTGCGTGGACCCGCACGAAGACGCTGCGGCAAACCGCCGTCGATCTGCTGGCGCACCTGAAGAGCCCGGCCGCCGCAGCCGCCCTGGACGACCTCTCGCGCCGCGGGGATCGGCAGACGCGGCGAATGGCCCGTCACGCCCAGCGGGGAGCCGCCTGACATGGAGTCGACACGCAGCGCCGAGGAACTGGTCAAGCGGCTCGGGGCCGCCATTCGGGCGTCGAGCCTGTACTCGCCCACGCACCCCATCGTCGCGCGCAGCGTCGATGCGCTCACCGGGTCGTTCGAGCAGCACTTCGCAGATGCGCCGGTCGTCACGATGGGCTTTCTGGGGACGGACGTCGTCGTTGGCCGGACGCGCCTCAAGAACCCGGCCCTCTCGGGCATCGTCCGTCACTTCCGCGACCGCCAGATCGACAAGGTGTCGTTCTCACGCGACATGGGCCCGTCGGGCCTGCGCTCGTTCGTCGGGGTCCTGGCCGACCGCAGCACGCAGCCCGTGGCCGAGCGGCTGGCGGCGGCGGGAGTGCGGGGCATCGGCGTCGGCACCATTTCGGCGGAGGAAGCGACCGCGGTCGAGGACCTGGGCCTGTCGGCGGCCCAGAAGGTCTACAGCACGGCCGTCGGGGCCGCCGAATCGGTCTGGAGCGCCGCCTGCACCGGGGACGAGCCCGATCCGCACGCCGCCCGGACGATCATCGAAGCGCTGGCCTCGGCCGTGTCGCAGGATCGTACGTCGATGATGGCGCTGACCGCCCTGAAGAGCCACGACACGTACACGTTCACGCACATGATCAACGTGTCGCTGCTGACGATGGCGCAGGCGCGCACGCTGGGCATCAGCGGACCGCTCTTGCGGGAGTTCGGCCTCGCCGGCTTGATGCACGACATCGGCAAGGTCAAGACCCCGGCGGAGATCCTCGTCAAGCCCGGGCGGCTCACCGACGAGGAGATGGGCATCATCAAGAGGCACGTCGTCGACGGGGCCCAGATTCTCCGCAAGACGCCCGAGATGCCGGCGCTCGCACCGGTCGTCGCCTTCGAACACCACCTGCGGCAGGACCTGAGCGGCTACCCGGAGAAGATCGGGCATCGCACGCTCAATCTGTGCACCATGCTCGTCAGCATCGCCGACGTCTTCGACGCTCTCCGCACGAAGCGTGCGTACCGGGACGGGCTTCCGGCCGAGCGGGTCCGCGTGATGCTCAACGAGCAGTCGGGCACGGCCTTCGAGCCGACGCTGCTCCGACGCTTCATCACGCTGATGGGCGTCTTCCCCGTCGGCACGCTGGTACGACTCGAAACGGGCGAAGTCGGCGTTGTCGTGTCTGAGCACGCCCGCGATCCCTTCCGCCCGAAGGTCAAGATCGTCCTCGATGCCTTCGAACGGCGACTGCCGGACCCCTTGTCCATCGACACCTCCGATCGCGACGACCGGGGACAGCACTGCTACACGGTGCTGGAGGCCGTCGATCAGGACAGCGTGGGGATCGACCCGGCGGCGGTGCTGGGGCCATGAGCCTCGTGCTCGAGCAGTCTGCCGTGGCGCCGCTCGGCGCGGCCGAAGTGGCCCCCGTCGCGGCGCTGGCCCGCGCCTGCCGCTCGGCGGCGCGGACCCTGACGCTCTACCCGCCCGATCATCCGAACATCGTGTCGGCGCTGGCCGCCGTGACGTCGGCTGCCCGTGAGGCCACGGCCTCCGGCCCCCTGCAACTGGCCGTGCTGCCCGACACCCTCCTCGTCGGTGGGCGGCCGTTGCTGCGACCTGACACGGCGATCACGGACCTGGCCGACCTGCTGCACCGCCATCTGGTCGCCACGCTGACACTCAACCCCGACGCGCCCGACGACGCGTGGCGGCGCTTTCTGACCCTGCTCGGCGTCCAGCCCGACCAGGCCCGCCTGCGCGGCGGCGTGGTCAAGCTCTGGGCCTCGGAGGGTGAGCCGTCTCTTGCCCTCAAGCAATTGGACTACCGCGAACTGCTGCGGGAGGCGATCCGCGGCCAGGTGGCGACCTGGGAGGCCATTGTTGCCCACTGCCTCGCGGGCGAGTCGCTCGTCCTCGACGACTCGTTGGTGGACCTGCTGCTCGACGTGCTGAACGATCCCGGGCGCGCCGCCGACCTCGTCTCCGCCATCGCAGCACGGCTGCAAGACCAGGCGGGGCGCGCGGGGATGGTCGTGGGCAGCCTGCTCCAGGCCGTCGCCCAGTTCGTGTCGAAGGTCCAGCCGACGCGTCTCGAGTCCGTGGTCACGGGCATCGCGGATGCGGTGCTGCGGCTCCCCATGGGCTCGCTCGCCGGCCTGATGGCCGCCCGGTACCGGTCCGACCGACCCGACCTGGCCGCGTTCGTCGAAAACGTCGCCGCGCGCATCAAGGACGCGGCCGTCGCCGGCGTGGTCGTGAAGGAGGTCCGACAGAACCGTGGCACGTCGCCGGATCTTGCGGCTGCGGTGTGGGGCATCACGCCCGACATCGACCGGCGCGAGGCGATCCTTGCGCTGGCGCGGCAGATGCTCCACGAGTCCCCGGCTTCGGACGAGCCCGCGACGGAACAGATGTGGCGCCAGACCGAGCAACTGCTCACCACGTACGACCACGCGTCCTACGTCGGCAGCGCCTACACGACCGAGCTCAACCGGGCCGCGGATCGCGCCGTCGACCTGCAGCAGGCAGGGACGGATCCGCCCGAACGGGTGGCGACGTGGATCTCCACGGTCGACGATGAAGCGGTGCGCGCCCTCGACGCCTGTCTGCTCGTGGACCTGCTGCAATTGCGCGACGGCGACGCCGCGCGCTGGCGAGAGCTGGCGGACCTCGTGGTCGCGCGCATCCAGGTTTCGATCGTGCTCGGCGACTTCACCACGGCCGCGAATCTCACCGAAGCCATCGGGGGCGGAGCGGCCGGTCACCGGGCTCCGGAGATCCAGGCCGCTGCAGGCGAGGCTCTGGACGCCGTGTTCGATGCCGTCGCCATGCGCCACCTGGCGTCACACCTCGACACATCGGACCCGGCCACGGTCGCCGGTGTGGAGCGGCTGTGCCGTTCGGTCGGCACCCGCGCCATCGACCCGCTCGCACGGACGCTGGCGCGGGAAGAGCGCAGGCGATCGCGCCAGAACCTCGTGGCGCTGCTCTCGTCGTACGGCGCCGCCGGTCGGCAGGCCGTCGAGAGGCTCATGCAGTCGCAGAACGCCGCGGTCCGGCGTACCGCGGTCGTCCTGCTCAAGGAGTTCGGCGGAGAGGACGCACTGCCCGAACTCGAGTCGCTGCTGAACGACCAGGCCCCGCACGTGCAGCGGGAGGCGACACGGGCCATCGCCCAGCTGGGCGTGGAGCAGGCGTTCCAAATCCTCGCGCGGGCGCTGACGGGAGGCTCGACGGAGACGCGCGGCGTCATCGTGAACGCGCTGTCGACGCTGGCCCCGGCCGACGCCGCGCCCGTGCTCGCCTTCATCCTGCAGAGGACGCAACCCCGTGGCGGGATGCACGAGGTTCACGAAAAGGCGATCGGGCGGCTGGCCGAAGCGGACAGCCCCGAGAGCGTGCGTGCGCTCGAACACGCCTTGCACCGCGGGAGCCTGCTGGCGCCGTTCCGCACCGCGGCCCTGAGGCATCTGGCCGCCGCCGCTCTCGCGCGCATCGCATCGCCACGCGCGCTCGAGGCGCTGACGACGGCGGCGGCAACGGGCAGCCGTGGCGTCAGAGCCGCCAGCAGAGCCGCGCTCAGGGTCCGCGGACAGTCGGCTCCGATGGCGGGTGATCGGTCATGAACCACGATACGCAGCACGTCCATCTCGCCGATGAGGTGGTGAAACGGTTCGCCGGAACCATGAAGGGCCTCGTGCTCTATGGCAAGGACCACCCCATCGTCGAGCGTGCGTTGGAGTCGCTGGTCGAACTCCTCGATCGCGTGCACGTGCAGCGCGACGCGCTGGTCATCGGCATCCTGGATGGACAGGTCATCGTCAACGACGTGCCGGTGCCGCGCACGCTCGGGGCGTCAGAGGCCATCGAACGGCTGCGGACGGCGGACGTCGAGCGTATCGCGGTTGAGCGGGGCGTGACGCGCGATGAAATCGTCGGGTTCCTGAACAGCCTCGCGACGGCCCAGGCACGCCGCACGGCCGGGCAGGAGCATGTCGCCATCGACACCGGCCCGCACATTCGCGTCGGGCGTCTCCAGGTCCAGAAACGTGTTGACGGAGATGCTGGACGTTCGCTGGAATCCGCAAAGGATGCCTGGGCCGGGGCTGTCGGCCAGGCCGAGCAGCTGTGGTACCAGTCGGCGGCAGACGGCTCCGTGGACCCGGGACTGGCCAAGACCGTCGTCGAAGGGCTGGCTCAGGCCGTGGGCCAGAACCGCCGGGCCATGGTCGCGCTGACCGCGCTGTGCCGTTACGACAACTACACGTTCACCCACATGGTCAACGTGAGCGTCCTGACCATGACGCAAGCACAGAGCCTCGGGTTCGAAGGCCAGGCTCTGCGCCAGTTCGGACTGGCCGGCCTGATGCACGACATCGGCAAGATCAAGACGCCACCCGAGGTCCTGAAGAAGACGAGCCGGCTGACCGAGGCCGAGTTCGAGATCATGAAGCGCCACCCCGTGGACGGGGCGGAGATGTTGAGGCAGCAGATCGAAATGCCTCCGCTCGCCGCGATCGTGGCGTTCGAGCATCACCTGCGCATCGACGGAACCGGGTACCCCGCCGGCGTGCGGCGTTCCGCCCTCAATCTGGCCACCCAGCTCTGCAGCATCGCTGACGTCTACGACGCCATGCGGTCCCAGCGGGCGTATCAGGAGGCCTTCCCCACCGACCGCATTCTGACCGTGCTGCAGCAGGCCGACGGCCAGCGGTTCGACCAGCGACTCGTGCGGCGCTTCGCCCAGCTGATGGGCATCTACCCGCCCGGCAACCTGGTGCGCCTCGACTCGGGCGCGCTCGCGGTCGTCGTGCGCACGCACGCGCCCGACCCGGCACGCCCCGCCGTGCGCGTGATCACCGACGCCCGCGGGAACCGGCTCGACCGGCCGTTCGATCTGGCGCTCTGGGAAGAGGGAGCGTCCGGCCATCCAGCCCAGATCACCACGCCCGTCGACCCTGCGGAGGCGGGCATCGATCCGCTGCCGTACCTCGACGCCGCCTGAAGAATCCACGGGCGTGTCGGCACCGCCTCGCCCGACCAGGCCCGACCAGGCCCGGCGCGCATTGACACGGCGACGGGGCTCACCTAGGCTGGAGTCACGCCTGTCCACATCTCCGGGAGATCCTATGAAGTCCAACGCGAGAATCGCACCGTGGCTGCTGGGCCTCGCTCTCCTGGCTCTCGCCGCACAGACCGTGACGCCCGCCCAGGGGCGCGGCGGCGCCTGGCGCCTCGCCGCGGGCTGGGACGGACCGGCGAGCGGCGCGACCGAGTTGCGCCAGTGGGACGTCCGGATCTCCCGGATGCTGCGCGACGGCGACCTGCGCATCGGACGCGTCACCGACGACGCCATGCTGCCGGGTCGGCGGCACGAGCGGCTCGACCAGTACTACCGGGAGATCCGCGTCTTCGGAGGCCAGATCGTCAGGCAGACCGAACAGGAGCAGACCCTCTCGGTGTTCGGCAGCCTCTACCCGGACGCGGATGTGGATCCCGTCCCCCGCCTCACCCCCGAGGAGGCCGTCGCGCACGCGTCCGCAGCGGCAGGAGCCCGACCAGGGCCGGACCAGCGACCCGACCTGTTCGTGCTTCCGCTCGACGAAGGCGGGTACGCGCTGGCGTACCGGATCCGCATCGTCACCGACAGCGACATCGCGGTGTGCTTCATCGACGCCCATTCCGGTGCACTGGCGCTCAGGTACAGCGACCTGCAGACCACCATCGGATCGGGAACCGGCGTGCTCGGCGACCAGAAGAAGGTGAGCACGACGGAGCGGGACGGCGGCTATGTCGCGTGGGACCAGATGCGTCCCGCGACCATCCGCACGTACAACATGCGGGGCGACTTGGACCGCACGCGCTCGTATCTGAACGGACTCACGACGCTGACCCAGAACGACCTCGCGTCGGATGCGGACAACACCTGGGAGGACGCGGCGGCGGTCGACGCCCACGCGTACGCGGGCTGGACCTACGACTACCTCTACAAGCGGTTCAACCGCCAGGGGCTCGACGGCCGCAACCGCAGCATGACCAGCCTCGTGCACCCCGTGAACCGTGACGCCTGGCGCGACTACCCGAGCAGCGTGGTCGGCCTCTATTTCCTGAACGCCTTCTACGCGGGCGCCGGCGTGATGGTCTACGGGGAAGGCCTGCCCGGCAACGTCACATCAGGGGGGTATCGCTGGAACTACTTCGCCGGTGCCCTGGATGTCGTGGCTCACGAACTGACGCACGGTGTCACCGATTACAGTTCGGATCTCATCTACCGGAACGAGTCGGGCGCGCTCAACGAAGCGCTCTCGGACATCGTCGGGACCGGAGCCGAGTTCTACTTCCAGGAGGTCGGCAACGGCTACCTGAAGGCCGACTACCTGATGGGAGAAGACCTGACCTCACCGCTCGGCGGGTTCAGGTCGATGGCCAACCCGGGCGCCTACGGTGATCCGGATCATTACTCGAGGCGCTACCTCGGCACGGCGGACAATGGCGGCGTGCATATCAATTCCGGCATTGCCAACCACGCGTTCTACCTGGCGATCGAGGGCGGCGTCAACCGGACGTCCGGCCTGTCCGTCCAGGGCGTCGGCGGCGCGAACCGCGACCGAATCGAGCGCGTGTTCTTCCGGGCCTTCACTGACATGCTGCCGGCCGATGCCACCTTCTCTCAGGCCCGAGCGGCCACGATCCAGGCCGCGAGGGATCTATACGGGGCGGGCAGCCCCGTCGAGTCGGCGGTCACACAGGCCTGGACCGCGTGCGGCGTGTTCTGACGTCGCTGCCGGAGCCGCGAACGCCTATGTCTATCATGCACACTCGCACGTCCGTGGTCCTCGCGGCGGTCATCGTCGCGGCCGTCTCCGGCCCGGCGCTGGCCCAGCAGGGGCCCGCTCAGGCGTCCACGCGCGTCTTTCTCGGTATCGATGCGGGCTACCAGGTCACCTCGACGACGTTCCAGACCACCGCGACCTATCCCTTGAACGTAGAGCAGGCCACGGTCAGCGCCACGTACGACGTGGGGCCCGGCGTGGTCGTCGGCGCACGAGGCGGGGTCCGCCTGTGGAAGCACCTGGCGATCGGCGCAGGTGTCGCGAACTTCACGTGGAACGGCACCGCTGACGTTTCCGCCACGCTGCCCCACCCGTTCTACCTGAACCGCCATCGGCAGGCTTCTGCGACGCTCGACGCCTTCGAACGCCGTGAGACCATGGTCTCTGTCGAGGCGTCGTGGCTCATCCAGGCGGGCCCGAAACTGGACATCATGGTGTTCGGCGGTCCTGCGTTCTTCCGGGGCACGCTGACCACGGCGGGTGAGGCAGAGTACTCCGAATCCTACCCCTACGACGAGGCCGCGCTGAGTGACGTCGACCGCGAACGCCACACGCTGTCCGCCACGGGCTTCACCATCGGCGCCGACGTGGCGTATCTATTCACGAAGACGATCGGCGTGGGCGGCCTGCTCCGCGTCTCCCGGGCATCAGGCCGCCCCGGCAGTGCCGACACCGGCTCGACGGTCGACCTCGGCGGAGTGCAGGCATCCGGAGGGCTCCGCATCCGATTCTGACGCGATGGGATCGAGCCTGTTCGCCGCTCGCGTGTTCGCCGCCGTACGAAGGATCCCCCCAGGCCGGGTCGCGACGTACGGCGACGTCGCCCGGCTGGCCGGCCGGCCTCGCGCCTGGCGGGCGGTCGGAAACCTCATGCGGGAATGCGGGGACACCGCCGTGCCCTGTCACCGGGTCGTGGCCTCGGGCGGCCGTCTCGGCGGCTACGGGGGGAACCCCGGACTGAAACGCTCGCTCCTCCGCGCGGAAGGCGTTGTGGTGGTCGGAGCACGGATTCGCGCCTTCCGGCAGGCCCGCTGGCAGCCGCGCTGAGGACCGGCCGCTCTCGCTGCGTCCTGGCATCCCCCGGAAACGTCATTCCGGGGCCGCGCCCCCTGATATTCTTCGTCCGGGAGGCAACGCACCCCCATGCCAATCTCGTCTCAGAGTTCGGAGGCGACCCGCGTGGACCGTGATCTCGTGGCTCGATGCCGCCGTGGCGACCGGACAGCGCAGGAAGAGCTGTACCGCCGCTACAGCGGCCGACTCTACAACGTCGCCTACCGGTTCGCGGGCAACGCGTCGGACGCCGACGATCTGCTTCAGGACCTGTTCCTCCAGGCCTACCGCCGGCTGGACAGTTTCCGGGGCGAATCGTCGCTCGGCACCTGGCTCTACCGGCTGGCGGTGAACTGCTGCCTGGACCACGTCCGAAGCAAGCAGGGCCGCCAGCAGCAGGCGACGGCGTTCCTCGACGACCTGGAGATGCCGGAACCGGCCGCGCCGGCGTCGTGGCAGCCGGACACGGCCCTCGAACGGCTGGACCTGGAGCGGGCCGTCGCGAAGTTGCCGCCCAGCTACCGGGCAGCGTTCGTGCTGCACGACGTGGAAGGACTCGACCACCGTGAGGTGGGAAGCGCCCTGGGCATCGCCGAGGGGACGTCGAAGTCACTGGTTCACAAGGCGCGGCTGCGCCTGCGGACGATCCTGCGGGGTGGAGCGGGTTCAGCATCGAACCGCCCGTCCGCGGCCGTCATCCCGCTGGCGCAAGCCCGTGGAGCACGCTAATGGACACCCGATCACCGTCCGAACACGCCTGCGAGCGAGCCGAGGAGATCGTCCAGGACATGGTCGACGACACGCTGGACGACGCCGGACGATCGGAACTCGACGCTCATCTGTCCGCCTGCCCGTCGTGCCGGGCGCTGGCCGACGACCTGACGGAGCTGCGGCGCGTCGCGCGTGACCTGCCCGTTCGGTCGCCGCGGGCCGGCGCCTGGGCGCGCATCGCGGAACGGCTCGACGCCGAGTCCCGGGTCCCCGGTCACGTCGTCCGATGGTCGTGGGCCTCGGCCAGAGTGCTGCTGCCGCTCGCCGCGACGCTCGTGCTGGCAATCGGCGCGGGGGTGGCCTACCTGCTGCAGGGCCCGGCACCGGCGGGCCGGACCGCCGGAGTGCACGCCCCCGGCGACGATCTCGTCAAAAGCGTTGACCAGGAGCTGCGGCTCGCTGAAACGCACTACGAGAACGCGATCGCCGGGCTGGAGAAGATGGCGGCCGAGGGCCAGCAGGAACTGACTCCGGAGGTCGCGGCCACGCTGCAGAAGAACCTGGGGATCATCGACCAGGCCATCCGCGAGAGCCGGACGGCGCTGACGGATCAGCCGGAGAGCACACTGGCGCGGGAGAGCCTGTTCGAAGCGTTCCGGAAGAAGGTCTCGCTCCTGGAAGACACGATCGCCCTCATCAACGTGATGAGGAAGGGGGATCAGGCCGGCACGGCCCGGGTCATCGAAGGGATCACCAAGTCCTGACGGGACCGCCAGACATCGAAGAGAGGTTGCATCATGAACACGACACCTACTGCCGTCGGCGCGCTCGTCGCCGCGCTCGTCACCGCCCTGCTGCTCACTGGCGCCCCGGCCTTCGCGGCTCCGCCCGGATCGGCCATGCCCTCCTGGCTCTCGGACCAGGCGCAGACGGAGAAGTTCTCGAGGACCGTCACGATCGGCAAGGCCGGCCACTTCGAACTCCGCAACATCTCGGGCGATATCACAGTCACCGGTACGTCCGGCGACCAGGTGGTCATCGAGGCGATGAAGCGCGGTCGCACCACGGAGGATCTGAAGCGGGTGACCATCGAGGTGGTGGCGTCCCAAGGCCGCGTCGAGGTCCAGACGCGTTACCCCGAGGACTCGCGGAACCTGAACGTCTCGGTAGACTTCACCGTGCGAGTGCCGCGGGATGCTGAGGTGCGGATTCACTCCGTGTCCGGCGACATCAAGGCGGGCACCATCGACGGGCTGCTCCGGGCCGAGACCGTGAGCGGTGATGTGGACCTCAACGCGGTCGCCAACCTCGAGGCCGCCAAGTCGGTGTCCGGCGACGTCACCGTAGACGCGGCCGGCAACGCCGGCGAGCTCACCGTGGGCAGCGTGAGCGGCGATCTCCGTCTGACCAACGTCAAGGCGAAGAGCCTGGACCTGAACAGCGTCAGCGGCGACATCACGGTGTCCGGCTCCTCGGATCGCCTTGCGGCCAAGTCGGTGAGCGGCACGATGCGATACACCGGGCCGATCGCCAGGGGCGGCCGCTACGAACTGCAGTCGCACTCCGGGGACGTCATCGTCGAGACCGGCGAGCAGGTCGGCTTCGAAGTAACGGCCAGCAGCTTCAGCGGCGACATCGACAGCGATATGGCGCTCACGATGACCTTCGGCGGCGCGGAGCGGGAGTCGCGCCGGGGCCGCCGCCAGGAAATCCGCGGCACGTTTGGAGACGGCTCGGCCAAGCTGGTGCTCACCTCGTTCAGCGGCGACATCCGGATCGTCAGGAAGTAGCTCCGGTCCTCGCCTCAGCCGCGCCGTCCGCCGGCGGGAGGCTCAACGGCCCCGTTCGAGACCCGGACGGGGCCGTTTCCTGTTCCCGGTACTGCAGCTGATACAGCCGGTAGTAGATGCCCCGTCGAGCCAGCAGCTCCTGATGCGAGCCCGCCTCGCACACCTCGCCGTGGTGCAGGACCAGGATTCTGTCCATGTCCTGGATGGTCGACAGCCGGTGGGCGATTGCGATGGTCGTCCTCCCGCGCATCAGCACGCCGAGGGCGTCGCGGATCAGCAGCTCGGTTTCCGTGTCGATGCTCGACGTGGCCTCGTCCAGCACCAGAATCCGCGGGTCGAAGGCCAGGGCCCTGGCGAATGACAGCAGTTGCTTCTGCCCCGTCGAAAGTGTGGCGCCGCGCTCGCCGACCGGTGTCTCGAGACCCTGCGGCAGGCGGTCCACGAAACTCGACGCGTGCACGGCCTCGATCGCGGCCCGCACCCGGTCGTCCCCGATGTCCTCCCTCCCCAGGCGGACGTTCCCCCCGATCGTCCCCGAGAACAGGTAGACGTCCTGCAGGACGAGGCTGAACAGCCGGCGGACATCCTCCACCCGCATCTCGCGCACGTCGCGCCCGTCGATGAGAATCCGCCCGCGGCTCACGTCGTAGTACCGAAGCAGCAGGTTGATGATGGTGCTCTTGCCCGCGCCCGTCGCGCCGACGATGCCGACGCGCTCACCCGGCTTCACCTCGAAGGACACGTCGCGCAGAACGAAATCGTCGCCGGTGTAGGCGAACCACACGCCGTCGAACGTGACGTGTCCGGGCCCCCCGGACGTCTGCAGCGCGGGCGCGCCCGCCGGATCGGCGACCACGACGGGCGTGTCGATCACCTTGAAGATCCGCTCGGAGGCCGCCATCGCCGACTGCAGGACGTTGAACTTCTCGGAGAGATCGCTGATCGGGCGGAAGAACCGCTGGGAGTACTGGATGAACGCGACGAGCGAACCCAGGGTGATCGTCCCGGCCAGCGCCCAGGCTCCGCCCCACCAGATGATGAGCGCCGTCGCGAGCGCGCCGACGATCTCGATGGCCGGATAGAAGACGGCGTAATAGAAGATCGAGTCGATGTTCGCATCGCGGTGCCCGCGGTTGACGGCGTCGAAGTCCCCCATCGCCCTCGCCTCGCGGCGGAAGAGCTGCACCGTCGTCATCCCGGTGACGTGTTCCTGGAGGAAGGCGTTGATCTTGGCGATCCAGCTTCGCACCACGCGGTACGACTCGCGAACGTTCCCGCGAAACCACTGTGTGATCAGCACGATCAGCGGCAGCACCGAGAACGCGACCAGCGCGAGTCGCCAGTCCATCACGACGAGCACGATCATGATCCCGGCCAGGGTGAAGACGTCGCCGAATACCGAGACCACGCCCGACGTGAACAGGTCGTTCAAGGCGTCCACGTCCGTCGTCACCCGCGTCATCAGCCGGCCGACCGGGTTGCGGTCGTAGAACGCGACGTCGACCCGCTGCAGCCGCCCGTAGATCTCGGTGCGCAGGTCGTACATGATCCGCTGGCCGGTGAGCTGCAGGATGTAGGTCTGGGCGAACTCCAGCGCGAAGGACCCGAGGAGGACGCCCAGGAAGATCAGGGCGATGGTGTCCAGGCCCCCGACATCGCCCGTGCTGATGTGGCGGTCGATGACCACCTTGATCAGATAGGGCTGCGCCAGCTGGAGCACCGAGTGCCCGGCGATCGCCGCGAACGCCGCCGCGACGTGCAGTCGGTACGGCCGCAGGTAGCCCAGCAGCCGCCGCATCAGCACGGCGTCGTACGCTTTGCCGACGATCTCGTCGTCCTGGATGGTCATGGCCTGCCCTGCCCCAACTCCTCCTCCAGCAACTGCTTCCGATACAGCTCCCCGTAGACGCCGTCGAGGGCGAGCAGGTCCTCGTGGCGGCCGCGTTCGACGATGCGGCCCGCGTCCAGCACGACGATCTGATCCGCGTCCCGCACGGTCGACATCCGGTGAGCCACGATGATCGACGTCCGCTCGCGCATCACGCCCCGCAGCCGCGCCAGGATCTCCTCCTCCGTATAAGTGTCCACCGCCGACAGCGCGTCGTCCAGGACGAGCACGCGCGGATCGACGCTGAGCGCCCGGGCGATGGCAGCCCGCTGCCTCTGTCCGCCCGACAGCGTGATGCCACGCTCGCCGACGATGGTGCGCATGCGCTCCGGAAAGCTCGCGACGTCCTTGTCAAGCCGCGCCACCGCGGACGAGCGCTCGACGGTCCCGTCCAGGCCGGCCGCGTCGGCCGGGAGCCCGAATGCCACGTTGTCGGCGATGGTGGATGAGAACAGAAACGGCTCCTGGGCCACGAACCCGATGGCGGCGCGCAACTCGGCCAGGGGAATCCGGCGGACGTCGACGCCATCCAGAAACACCGTGCCCGGCGGAGGGTCGAAGATGCGCGGCAGCAGACCGATCAGCGTGGACTTCCCCGAGCCCGTGCGGCCGACGATCGCCGTGGTCGTGCCGGGCGGCACCGTGAGCGAGACGCCCGACAGCACAGGCCGACCGTCGTACGCGAAGGTCAGGTCCCGAAACTCGATCGCGCCGCGTATCGGCCGTGGCCCTGCGGCGCCCGGTCCGTCCGCGATGGCCGGAACCGTGTCCATGACCTCGAGCATCCGCCGCCACGACGCATTGCCCCGCTGCAGCATGTTGGTGACCCAGCCGAAGGCAATCATCGGCCACGTCAGCATGGCGAGGTAGGCGTTGAACGCCACGAACTCTCCGAGCGTCAGGCGCCCCCGAATCACCTCCTGGCTGCCGAGCCACAGGACCAGCAGGGCCCCGAACCCCAGGAAGAGCCCCAGGCTCGGAAAGAACATCCCCTGCAGCCGGACCAGCTTCAGGTTGCGGCGGACGTACTCGCGGTTGGCGTCGTCGAACCGACGCAACTCCGATTCTTCCTGACGGTAGGCGCGTACGACCCTGACGCCGGCCAGGGCTTCCTGCGCGACGGCACTCAGCTGGGCGAGCTGCGCCTGGATTCGCTCGAAGCGCCGGTGGATGGCCGTGCCGAACAGTTTGACCGCGATCGACACGAACGGAAGCGGAATCAGCGCGACGAACGTCAGCCACGCGTCGAGCGAGAGCATCAACGCGAGCGCCACACCGAAGACGATGATCGTGCTCGTCGAGTACATCACGGCGGGCCCGATCATCATGCGCACGGCGTTCAGATCGTTCGTCGCCCGCGACATGAGATCGCCCGTGCGGTTGGCCTGGAAGTACGCCGCGGGCAGCGTCAGCAGGTGGCCGAAGAACGCGTTCCGGAGGTCGTACTCGATGTCGCGCGACGCGCCGACGAGGACCCGCCGCATCAGGAACCGGAAGTACCCCCCGATGAGCGCCAGGCCCAGCAGCCCGGCGGCGTACAGGCGGAGTTTGGCAAACGTAACACCGGCGGTGAGATCATCGACGGCGTACTTGAGCACCCACGGCCCGGCCAACGACATCGTCGTGGCCGCGACCGTGCACGCCACGCCGACGACGTACTGGCGACGATGGCGGAGCGCGAATCCGAGCAGGCGGCTGGTGGGTGACGACGGCATCCGGAGGTCTCAGCATACCAAGCGGCTGACAGGTTCGTCAGCGGCCCTACCATTCCGACAGCTCCCCCGCCCCCTGATCCCTGCCCCCTGATCCCCGTTCTTCCCTGCCGCCCGCCGCCTGACCCCCGGTCCCTGTCTGTGCTATGCTGGACTCGCCTCTCCCAGCAGGCACTCCCCTTGCAGGTCGTGGTGCGTACGCGCGTCTCGGGCGCGTGCGAAGGAGTGCATCCATGCCGTCGAATGCCCGGTACCACCGTGTCATTGTCGCGTTGACCCTGACGTGCACCGTCGTGCTTCCCGGTCTCGCCGCTGCCCAGTACCGGCCCCTGCCTTCCACGTACGGCACCGGGCCCGACGTGAAGGGCGAGGCATACCGTATCGAGTTCGCCGCCAATCTCTGGAACCCGCCGCCCGAGTTCGTCTTCACGAGCGAAGGGCTCGGCATTGCAGGTACCCCGATCGACCTGCAGGCCGATCTCGGCATCGAGCAGAAGCCCACCTATGAACTGCGGCTGGTGCTCAGGCCGGGAACCAAGCACAAGTTCCGTTTTCACTACCTGCCCCTCGCCTACCAGGCCGAGACGACCCTGCGGAAGGACTTCATCTTCAACGGGATTCTGTTTCCCACCGGGGCTGCGGTTCAGACCGACTTCGCCTGGACGGCGTACCGGCTGACCTACGAATTCGACTTCCTCTATCGCGAGCGGTGGTTCGCTGGCGTGCTGCTGGAGGCGAAATACGCCGACACCCGGCTCCAGCTCGACAGTCCGACCGATTCCGAGTACGTCAAGGCACGGGCGCCCATCCCCGCCATCGGCGGCGTCGTTCGTGTCTATCCGACGTCGTTTCTCTCCGTGCACGGTGAATTCACGTACTTCCGCCTCCCCGACAACCTGCAGGAAGATGCCTCGCTGAACACCGTCGATATGGACTTCTACGTCACCCTCAACCTGTCGAACAACTTCGGTATCCAGGGCGGCTGGAGGTCGACCGACATGGCGTTCAGCCTCGACATGGACGAGGGGTCCATCAAGCTGAAGGGCGCGTACGTCGGAGGGGTAGTGCGGTACTGAATACAGGGTTCGGGGACCTGGGACCGGGGACCGGTTCTGGAGGATTCCGGGTCCCACGTGTGCTCGGTAGGGCGGGTTCGCCTGTCGCGAGCGAAGTCGAGGGGCCGACCGCGCCGCGTGTCGCACCGGCGCGACGGATCGCGAACGAATCGCGCCGGCGAGGATCAGCCGTCCGGGAACGAGACCCAGACGCCGAGGTAGCGGTCATCGGTGCTCGCAGAATCGACCGCCGACGGCCGGAATCCCGTGTCGGTCCGAATGCGAATCAACGCCGGCCTTCCGGGCGCACCAGGTATGGCGACCGGGCGAGACTCGCCTGAGTCGAGCGCCACCTCCGTCCGGAACGTCCCGCTCGACACGCTGGCACGGAGCGGCACCGGGCCCGCACGCAGCATCATCTGGCCGCCAGGTGCGCCGGTCACGACCAGATCGGCATCGGACTCGGCCGCAATCCACAGTCCGTCATCCTCGAGGTACACCCCGTCCCCAGTCGCCCAGATGGTCGTGTGTTCACCGTAGCGTCTGGCCGCCAGCGCCCGCTCATCAGTGACGCGATCGCGAGGGGACATGACCGCAACCGGCTGGATCCAGATGCCGCGCACGGTACCCCTGACGGGTTCCGGACCGCGAACGGCCAGCGAGTGCACGTCGACGGGCAGCTCCACGTCGAGCGACTGAGGTCCAGGCCTCGCCCGGCGCAACGGCCACACCATCGCCGGGCTCGTCGATCGGCCGATGGCGATCTCGATGTCGAACGAGGCGTCGGCCTGCCGGTTGTCGATCCAGAGTCGGTACCGTCCGGCCGGAAGATTGGGCAGCCAGAGCCAGGCGTCGGCAGGCGCGCCGGCCACGCGCCCTCCCCCGAGCCGGACGCGCCCCGCCAGTTCGCGCCCCTCCCCCAACCGCAGCGGGTCGTAGCTCACCGTGAGGGGGACCCGATCCGATGCCAGATCGCGGATCAGTGACAGCTGGCCCGTCGTCGGCGCGAGCCCGTTCGCCCCGTCGATGCGCCACGCCGCGCCGGTCGCGGCCAGCGCCCCCGCCGCGGCGCACACGGCGGGCCACAGGGCGGCCGCACCGCTGTGACGCCCCCATCTGGCTGACAGCCACCGCGCGGCTGCCCATGCCGCCCCGCCGGCGATCACCCAGGCCGCCGCCACGGCCAGGCCCGCACTGGGGCCGGAGCGGAACCAGCTCGGTAACGCCCGGGCTACGTCCGCGAGCGTGCTGGCCCAGACGGCCCACAGCGCGAATCCATCCCGGAAGCTGAATGCGAACCGGCCGTGATCCACGCCGACGAAGAGCGCCGCCAGCGCCAGGCTCACACCGAGAGTCATGACCTGCAGCGCACGACCGGCCGGGCTGGCGGCGTGCCGCCACGCCACGGCCATGGGGACCGCGCCCAGCAGCATCACGGGTCCCAGGAACCGGGCGGGCGAACTCTGGCCGCCCCACCACATGTGGTACATCGCGGTCACGAAGGCATACGGTGCGACGATGACCAGCCACTCCAGGGCTAACCGCCGGTGGAGTCGGACGAACGGCACGAGTCCGACGCACGCCACCGCGAAGACCGGGGCCGTCGCGACGAGACCGAACTGCTGGTCGAAGAGAAGCCCGGCGAGACCGCGGACCGCATTGGCCGCGGCCATCTGGGTGTAGTGCCCGTACGCGACCGACGGGTTCGGGCTTCCGTAGATGACGACGTAATAGCCGAACCACGCGGTGGCGCTGGCGAGCGGTGCCAGTGCGAACGCGCCAATTGCGCGCATCCGAATCGGGGCGGCGAGCGCGCGCCCCGCGAAGACGATTCCCAGCGCTGCCGCCAGAACGGCAAAGCGCGGGTGCAGCCACGGCAGGAGCGCCGCCAGCACTCCCGCCCCCGCCCACCAGCGGATCGGACGGAACGCGCCCGGTTGGGCGGACGCCAGCATGGCGAATGCGGCCATGACGACGACGCCGCCCGGCCCATCGGGATACACGGTGAAACTGAGAAACAGGAACGGGGCGGTCAACGCCGCGCCGATGGTGCCGAACCACGCGGCGCCCGCGCCTCGGCTGACCTGTCGGCTCGCGCGCCACGCGAGGCCGGCGGCGAGTGCCGCCAGCAGCGCCAGCCACAGACGCACGCCCGCGTACCCGCCGACGGCGAACGCCGGCGCCGTCAGGACAGACACGCCAGGCAGGTGGATCGAATAGATCTCCCGATCCTGTCCGCGGCGCAGGTAATCCGGCCGGAGGACGCCGTTGAAGTAGGACGCGTAGTCTCCGCGCGCGTGGTTGTTCTCGATCCGCAGGTCACCGTCGGAGAGCAGGCTTTGCGTGATGATCAGGTAGTGCGGCTCGTCCCCGCCGGGCAGAACCGGGGACACGTGCCAGGACGCGAGGACGTACACGGCACACGCCAGGGCTGCCGCCCCCAGCGCTCCTCGTCCGTCGGCAGACTCGATGTGCCGCCCACCGGAACGGTCGTGGAGCGCAAGCCGGGCGGCGACACTCGCACCGGCAATGGCAGCCCACGCCAGAAAGGTGACAGGCCCGGATGCCGCAAGGAGCAGCGTCGGCACGGGCACCGGCAACCAGGGAACGACGAAGAGGCCGCTCAGGAACCAGGGCAGGACCACATCGCGGTGCGGCCGCAGCGCCAGTACCGCGGCCACGGACACGAACAGGAACGCGCCCAGCACCCACAACGGCGGCAGCATGCCAATCCGCTGGCCGCCGGCCGTTCCCGTGGCCAGGGTCAACGTGCCGAGCGAGCACCAGGCGGCCACCGACGCGCACACGGCTGCTGCGCTCGCCAGCACGAGCCGCCTGTCACCCATGGGCGGCATGCTACCATACGGCGCGATGCTGCCCCGCTGGCGCGAATGGACGCTGGTCACGCTGTTGGCCCTCGCGCTGGCAGTCGCGATGACGTGGCCGCTCGCGGCCCGCATCGGCTCGGCCGGGCGCCTCGACACGGACGACGGGCGTTTCAGCGTGTGGAACGTCGCGTGGGTGGCCCGCGCCCTTGTGCTGCATCCGTTGAGCGTCTACGACGCGAACATCTTCTATCCGCGCCGCAGCACCCTCGCCTATTCCGAAGCGAACCTCGGGGCCGGTGCGCTTGCGGTCCCCGCGTATTGGGCCTCTGGCGGCAATCCGTACTTCGCGCACAACGTCGTCTTCCTGTTGTCGTTCGTGCTGTCGCAGATCGGCATGTACGCCCTGGTTCGGCACCTCACCGGCCGTCGGGCGGCGGCGCTCGTGTCGGCCGTCGCCTTCGCCTTCTGCCCGTACGTCTTCTCACACCTCCCCCACATCCAGCTGCTGATGACCGCGGGCCTGCCGCTCGCCCTGCTCGCCATGCACCGGTTCGTCGCGGAGCCGTCCATCGGGCGCACCGTCGCGCTCGGTCTCACCATCGCCGCCCAGGCGCTCTTCTGCGGTTATCACGGGGTGTACGCGGCACTCATGGTAACGCCCGGCATCGTGTACTTCGGGCTGACGCGCGGCCGGGCGCGCGAGTGGCGGTACTGGCTCGCCGCCTCGGCAGCCGGCCTCTTGTCGATGGCCGTGACCGTACCGTTTTTTCTCCCGTACCTCGAGTTGCAGCAGGTCGGGGGATTCGCGCGGACGCTGGCGGACGCGCGGCAGTGGTCGGCCACGCTGGCCGGCTACGTGGCCTCGGCCGCGTGGGCCCATCGCTGGCTCGTGCCCTTCCTGCCCCCCTGGGGCGAGGTGCTGTACCCCGGAACGGCCGCGCTCGTGCTCGGAACCCTCGGCGCCTGGGCCGCGTTCCGGCGGCGCCCCGCGACCGGCAGGCGCGATGTCGCGTGGTTCTACGCCGTCATGGTCCTCGTCGCGTTCTGGGCATCGTTCGGACCGAAAGCCGGGCTGTACACGGTGCTGCACGAAACGGTGCCGCTGTTTTCCTGGCTGCGGGCGCCGTCGCGATTCGGCCTCGTCGTGGTCCTGGGACTCGCGGTCTTCGCCGGGTTCGCCGCGTCAGCCCTGCTCGCCCGATCGCGGCGCGCGGCCGTCACGGCGGCCGCGCTCGTCACGCTGACTACGGCCGACCTCGTCGTGGCCCCGCTGTTCCTGGTCGAAGCGGAGCCCGTGGCCTCGGCGTACCGGTCCCTGGCCAAGTGGCCCCACGCGCCCGTCGCGGAATTCCCCTTCTTCTACGAACGGATGGACTTCCCCCGGCACGCGTACTACATGCTGAACTCGACCGCGCACTGGCGCCCGCTCGTGAACGGCTACAGCGACTACGTGCCGCCCGAATGGCGCGAGATGGTCATCCCGGTCAGCTCCTTTCCGAATCCGGAGTCGTTCGTCATCCTCCAGCGGCACCGCGTCCGCTACGTCGTGTTCCATCTGAACCTGTACAGCCGCAGCGGCCGCGCGGAGCTGGAGCGGCGGATCGACGAGTTCAGGGCGTATCTCAAACCCATCCGTGTTGAGGATCCGGTGTGGCTCTTCGAGATCACCGGCTGGCCGCCGCCCGGCTGATCGTCTGCCTGGCCCTGGCCGTCGTCCACACCTGGCCGCTCGCGCTCGCGCCCGGGCGCCTGTCCCGGCACGACAACGCCGACACCATGCTCAACGAGTGGATCGTAGCGTGGGTCGTGCACCAGGCTCCGCGCGATCCGGCGGCGCTCTTCGACGCCAACATCTTTTTCCCGGAGCGCCGCACGCTGGCGTTCTCGGAGCACCTCGCGGTGCAGTCGGTCCTGGCGGCCCCGATGTTCTGGATGGGTGCCTCGCCGGTGCTCGCCTACAACCTGCTGCTGATTCTCGGGCTGGCCCTCTCGGCGTGGGCCATGTGGGTCACGGTGGAGCGCTGGACCGGCAGCGCGGCCGCCGGCGCGGCCGCCGGTTCCCTGCTCGCGTTCAACGCGCACACGCTGACGCGACTGCCCCACGTGCAGGCGCTGCACCTGGAGTTCCTCCCGCTCGCCTGGCTGGCCCTCGACGCGCTGCTGCGACGGCCGCGCGTGCGCACGGCGCTGGCCCTGGGGCTGCTGACGGCCCTGCAGGCGCTCACGTCCAACTACCTGCTGGTGTTCACGGCGCTCGCGCTCGCCGTCTCGGTGGCCGTCCGGCCGCGGGAATGGGCGTGGCCGCTCTCCCGTCGCGCCGTGGGCATGCTCCTGCTGGCTGGCGTAGTGGCCTCGGTTCTGGTGGCGCCGTTTCTCATCCCCTACTACCTTGCCCGGCAGGAACAGGGCCTCACGCGGTCGATCGAAGAGGTCGCCCTGTACTCGTCGACGTGGCGCGACTACGTCGCCACGGCCGGACGGCTCCACTACGCCTGGTGGAGCCATCGTTTCCTCGACGGGGCGACGGCGCTGTTCCCGGGGGGCGCCGCCCTGCTGCTCGCGGGACTCGCGCTATCGACGCCGCGCGTGCGCCGGGACCCCCGCGCACGGATGTGCGCGATCACCGGCGCGGTCGGCCTGGTCCTCTCCTTCGGGCCGGCCATCCCCGGGTACGCCTGGCTCTACGAGTCGATCCCGTTGCTCCAGGGCGTGCGTGGTGCGGCGCGGTTCGGTTTCCTCCTGCTGGTCGCCGTGGCGGTCCTGGCGGGGTTCGGCATGTCGGTGCTCCGCGGCCGCTGGGGCGGCCGGCCGTGGTGGCCCGCGGCGGCGGCCGTGCTCATCCTCGTGGTGCACGTCGAGGCCCTCAGGGCTCCCCTCGTCTACCGCCCGTTCGACGGAATCCCCCGTGTGTACGACGCGCTCGCTGCCGAGCCGAACGCCGTCGTCGCGGAGTTCCCGTTCTTCAGACCCGACGCGGTGTTCCGAAACGCGTCGTACGTGCTCAACTCGACGGCGCACTGGCGGAAGCTCGTGAACGGCTACAGCGGCTTCACGCCGGCCAGCTACGTCCGGCACGCCGAGCGCCTCGGCGACTTCCCGGGCGGCAACGCCCGCGCCCAGCTCGCCGAACTCGGCGTCACGCACGTGGTCGTCCATTTCGCCGAGTACGGAGAGCGCGCCGAGTGGGTGAGATCGGCGGTGTCGGCGTCAGGATGGCTGCGAGCCGTCGCGGCGCAGCGGGATGTGGCCGTCTACGCGATTGAGACCGGGCGCTGAGGTGTCCGTTGTCGCCAGTCCCCGAGAGGATCACAGGCGAGGCGCTACTTGCCGCCGTACAGCCGGCGGTAATCCTCAGCCGTGCCGAGGATGCGCTTGACGTAGTTCTGGGTCTCGGGGAACGGGATGTCGTCGATGAACTCGTCGACCGGCAGGCCGGGCCGCTCGGCCTTCCAGGGAGCGACACGATGCTCGCCCGCGTTGTACGCAGCGAGGGCAAGGTGCTCGCCGCCGAAGCGCTTCATCAACTCGGCGAAGTACGCCGTCCCGACGCGGACGCTGAATTCGGGGTCCGTCAGCCGGCTGGCCGAGTAGCGGATGCCCAGCTTCCGGGCCCAGAGCCGAGCCGTGCCCGGCATCAGCTGCATGAGACCGACCGCCCCGGCCGACGAGCGGATCTTCGGATCGAAGGCCGACTCCTGGGCCATGAGCGCCGCGAGCAGGTACGGATCCAGCTTCTGGGCCGCCGCGTGTTTCGCGATCAGCGGCCAGTAGTCGAGCGGATAGATGACCTTCAGGATCTCGTCCGGCAGCGACTCGCCGCCATCGGCCATGAACTGCGGGTAGGCCTGGCGCATGAGGCTGATGCCCGTCCGGCGGTCCCCAGCCTGGCTGTACAGCCAGGCGCGGGTCGTGTCGATGACACGGTTCGGTCCCGTCCGCCGTCGGACGTCATCCAATTCTGCAATGGCCTGCTCGTGGAGTCCCGCCCGCACCAGCCACCCGAGAAGGTCGGTGTCCAGACCGGATGCCGCCTCGCGTGCGGGTGCGACCGGGCCCACGAAGCGCCCGGCCGCCGGCGCGGTGCGGACGGCCGCTCCCAGACCCGTGATCCGCTGCTCGGCCTGCCTCCCGTAGTACAGGTTTCCGTAGTCGGTCACCGTCAGCCGATACCGGGCCACGGCGACGTCTCGCTCGCCGAGGCGCTCGCGCGCCTGGGCCGACCAGTACAGGAACGAGGGCCGGTAGTTGGAACGAGGAAACTGCGCCGCGCCCTGTTCGAAGATCGACGCGGCGTCGGCAAACCTTCGCTGACGGTAGGCCCACCAGCCCGCCTTCCACGCGGCGCGCTGCGAGACGTCCTTCGTGGGGTACCTCTTGAGGACTTCGGCGAAGATGTCGGCCGCTTTGGCATCCTCGTCGATGATGATGTAGTGGCTGCCGAGTTCGTCGAGCGCGCGCTCGGCCCATGTCGAGTCGGCGTGCTGCGCGACGAACTGCCGTGCCAGCTTCACGTACTGGGCGTGCTGGCCCGTGCCGCGGACCGCACTGAGGTAGTAGTAGCCCGCCTCGATGCCGCGTGCCGTGGTCCCGGCCATCGGCCGGAGCGCCTGCGCGGCCTGGCGGTAGCGACGCAGGTGGTAGTCGCACTGCGCCACGCGGAGTCGGGCCTGCTGGGCGCGTTCTCCCGTCTCGACCTGGGCCAACGCTGCGAAGGCGGTGCGGGCATCGGTGTACTGTCGCCTGGCGAACAGCATCTCGGCACGTTCCGCTTCGCGCCGCGCGCGGGGGGAGCCGGGGGCGAGCGCCGGCCGCGTCGTCTTCGCCAGCGTTCGTGCGGCCTCCTTGCCTTGATCCGTCGCCGGGAACTCGAAGTAGAGGCGTTCCCAGGCGGCTGCGGCGGCGGGGCGGTCCCCAGCGTCACTGGCGGTCCGCGCCAGACGGCCGAGCAGGTCAGGAAGGTCTCCGGCTTTGCTGTCGACGAGTTCCCGATAGACGGCGGCCGCGGCCGAATGCAGGTCGCCAGCCGCCAGCGCCTCGGCCTGGCCGATGGCGGCAGCGAGCGCGAGGGGTCCGCTCTTCGCACGCCCGCGGAGCGCGAGAAACGTCTTCTGTGCGGAAACGGCCTGCTTCAGTCCGAGTTCGGCCCGGCCCTTCGCGTAGCTCGCCCAGCCTTCGAGCGGCGTGCCAACGAGTGCGGTGACGTTGATGAGCGGCAGCGCTGCCGCGTACTGCTCCTCCTTGATGCGGGCGAACGCCGTCGCGAGATCGGCCATCGCCCGGCGCACGGCGGCAGAGGCCGGTGGCTGCCAGGTCGCAGGCGGAGCCAGCCAGTACTCGTCAAGCGTGGCAGGCACGGGGGGATGCTCGGTCGGCCGCAGCGCGGGCGCCGAGGCTCCGGCATCTTGGGTCCGTGCGGCAGCGGGATGTCCTGTCGGACCCGCAGACGCGGCGACCGACAGAGCCGCAGCCGCCGCGAGCCAGCACCACCACGTCGGCATCCGCCGATCCCGCGTGCCATCGTTGTTCCAGTCGGCCCTCCGTTCGTCACGACCCACCAGTCCTCCTCCGCCGCTCATCTGTGATCCTCGGTCCAGGCGTGTCACCACCGGCCCTGTCATCCCCCGTCCCAGGCGCCTGTGCCCTGCGGCACCGGAACCCGGGGCCCGGATCCCGGGCCCCGGCGACGATCACCGTCCTGCCTACTCCGGCCGCAGGCCGCGGCGCGGCTCATCTGCGATCCGTGCATCGGGGGTCGGGCATTGGGGATTGGTTCGGCCCGAGCGTCAAGGCGCGGCCGGCCCGCCTTCGCCCTGTCGGACCACGGCGTGGCAGGCTGAACGCGCCCTACCGTGACGTCGAATGTGGCCAGGGGACATCCATAACCGGTCCCCGGTCCCTGATCCCTGTTCTCCGACCCCGACTCCCGACCAGATTCGCCGTCCCGACGAGGCTTCGCCTCGCCACGACCGCTCAGGCCGCTTCACCCCATTCTGTCTCGTGAGGGATGTGCTTGGAAACCGATCGCCCAGAGCCGCGAGTCCGCCGCGCTCAGCGTCCGCCGAGCAGGGCCGAGTCGCCGTTCGCCAGCGTGCGGATCAACTCCTGGCCGAAGAAATCACCGCGCGCGCGAGTCTCCGCGGGAATGCGATCCTCGTAGAGTCGTCGCGCCCGTTCGATTTCGGGGCGCAGCCGGTCGACCAGGTTTCGATCGCGGCGGCCCTGACTCACTGCCGCCTCGTGATAGAGCTTGATCTCGGAGACGAGCAGCTTCGCGTACCGACGCGCCGCCTCCTCGTCTTCCACCGAAGCCTGCGCAGCGACGCGGCTCTGCGCCGCATAGCGCGGGGCCGGAGCCGACACGGATGCCGGTACGGCCGTCTGGACGGCCCGTGTCACTGTGAGAACCTCGAGACAACGCGCCGCGTGCCGGCACAGGAGTTCGGCGATCTCGGGCCAGGCGCTCGGCGTCTCCCGGCCGGCGACTGCCGCATCGTCTGCGTAGAGCACTGCGACCGTCTCCCCACCGACGCGGATGGGTACGGCCAACCCTGCGCGCTGCGGCGGAAGTTCCCCGAACGGCGACAGGGCCGGATGACCGACGGGCGATGGATCGGATGTCGTGACAGGCCGACCCGCTCCGATCGCCCTCGCGACCAGATTCGGCGCGTCCACACCGAACTCCAACCGACGCGGATCGGCCTCGTCGGGAAAGCCGGCGAAGCGCCAGCCCGCCGCGCGGCTGCCGCGGACCACGAACATGGCCGCTCGGGGTGCAGACACGGCCACGCTGGTGGTCAAACGGTCGAGGATGTCGGTGAGCGAACGGGCGTCATCGAGGCGGCGCACGTCGTCGGCCAGGCGCTCGACGAGCGCGAGTTCGGCCTGTCGTTCCGCGGCCTGTGCCTCGAGACAGGCGGACTCGGCCTCCGCGCGCGCCTCGCGGCGGGCAGCGTCCATCGCTTCGGCCACGCGCGCCTCGTGTTCGACCCGGGCCCGATCCAGCGCCTCGGCGAGCGATCTCTCGGCATCCGCGCGCGCCTCGGCGACGGCAGCGTCCAACCGCCGGGCATGGTCTGCGGCGGTATCGCGCGCCGCGGTGGCTGCCGCGGCGGCCACGGCCGTGGCAACCGCCGCCTGGTGGGTTCGGGACAGCTCTGCCTCGGCCTCACGCGCACCGGCTTCGCGGGCGGCGCGCAGGTCGGCTTCGTGGCGCCGGACGCGCTCTGCCAGTTCGGCCTGGTGGCGGCGTTCACAGTCCGCCAGGTCCGCGTCGTGCTGGCGTGCCCAGTCGGCCCGCGCGGCGGCAACCGCCTCGTCGACGCGTCGCTGGAGGTCGGCCCGCGCAGCCGCCGTCGCTTCCTCGACGCGTTTGGCCTGTTCCACACGAGCGACGGCGAGCGCCTCATCGAGACGACGTGCGGCTTCAGCCTTCGCCGCGGCCACGGCCTCGTCGAGGCGCCGGGCATGCTCGGCCTGGGCGGCCGAGACCGCCTCCTGCGACTTCTTCGCCACTTCGGACTCGGCCGCCACGCGGATTTCCCGGACGATGGAGACCCGTTCCGCCGAGGCGGCCTGCCCGATATCGGATCCCAGGCCACGCAGCCGCTCCTCGATCTGCGCGGAGATCTGCTTGGTGGCGGCCGCGATGGCGTCGGCGATCTGGTGGTCGAGTGACATGGTCAGTTCTTGTCCGGTCTCAGGGGACGTGTCCCGAATTATGGAAGCCGGCGCACACCCCGTCAAGGTACACTTCTCGGCGTTTCGACGCGACAAGTCCAGTCCTGAGAGGGAGTTGGGCTACGGACCCCAGCGCTTTGCACAGAGAAACGCGGGCAGCGCGGATCGACCAAACTCCTCGGCGCGTCCGCTCGTCTATACTGTCGGTTCCCCGGCAGCCCCCTGCGAGACCTGACGATGACGACCGGTCGTATCGGCGTATCCTGCGCCCTCGCAGCCGTCGCATGCGTGGCGGCGGCATACTGGTGGTGGCCAGCAGGCGGATCGGGTGTCGCCGCGTCCACCACGGTCGTCGTTCGACGGGGACTGTTCGAACGGACCATCCGGGCCACAGGCACGGTCGAAGCCGTTCACTCGGCGACCGCCGTGGCGCCCCGCCTGCAGGGCCAGACGTCGCCCCAACTCGTCGTCACGCGACTCGTCCCCGGCGGCAGCGTCGTCCGGACCGGCGATCTGCTCGTCGAATTCGACAGGCAGGATCAGATCACCGCCGCACACGACCGCCGCGCGGAGTACCTCGACCTCATCCAGCAGATCCAGCGAAAGCAGGCAGAACAGGCCGCATCGCGCGCGGCAGACGACACCAGTGTGAAGCAGGCCGAGAACGACGTCGGTCGCGCGGAACTGGAAGCCCGGAAGAACCGTCTGCTGCCGCGTATCGATGCCGAAAAGAACGACCTCGCGCTCGAACAGGCGCGGGCGCGCCTCGCCCAGCTCCGAGAAGGCGCGGCGCTCAGGACGCGCGCCGCAGCCGCTGATCTGCGGATGCTGGAGATCCGCCGCGATCGGGCGGAGCAGGCCATGAGGCACGCCGAACAGAACGCGAATCTCATGTCCATCCACGCGCCGTTCGAAGGGCTGGTCGTGCTCAAGTCCACCTACAAGGGCAGCCAGATGGCCGAGGTCGTGGAGGGCGATCAGATCTACTCCGGCACGCCGGTGCTCGACGTGGTCGACCCGTCCCGCATGCAGGTGCGGGTGCGCGTGAATCAGGCAGACGGTGGCGCGCTGGCCGCCGGCCAGCCTGCCCGGATCCACCTCGATGCCTACCCTGGCCTGGCCTTCGATGGCCGCGTCGAAGAGATCACGCCGCTCGCCGTGCAGAGCTCGATGACACCGAAGGTCCGGACGTTCATCGCCGTCATCTCGGTGGCCGGCACGCACGAACACCTGCTGCCCGACTTGAGCGCGGCGGCCGACATCACCGTGGCCCGAATCGACTCGGCCCTGCTGCTTCCGCGCGAGGCGATCGGATGGGACGGCGATGGCGCTTTCGTCCGGTTGCGCCAGGGCCGGTCGTACGCCCGGCAGGCCGTCGACATCGCGGCCATGAGCCCCCGGATGGCGGTAATCGCGTCTGGCGTCGCCGAGGGCGCGGTCGTCGCCGCGCGTGCGAGGTAGCCGATGGCTCCCCTGCTGCTGTCCGGCTCGAGAGCCCGCCTGTCGTTGACCGCCACCGGAGTTGCGCTCGCGTTGTTCGCCGCAGGCTGGGCGTTGACTGCCCGTCGCGTGCCACCCCAGGTGCCGATGGTGGACGTCGTCCGCGGCGAGTTCGTGGACGTCGTCGAATTGCAGGGTGAGATCCGACCGCTTCGGTCGAGGGTGGTGTCCGCCCCGATGCAGGCGGGCGAGCTGCAGATCGTCAAGCTCGCCAAGAACGGCGCGACCGTCAGCGAGGGCGACCTCCTCGTCGAATTCGACGCCTCGACCATCCAGCGTACGCGGCAGGAGAAACAGTCCGAGTTGCGCCAGGCGCAAGCGGAGATCGATCAGGCTCGCGCGCAGGCACGGATCGCCGAAGAAGACACCCGGACCGCCCTGATGCGGGCGCGCTACGACGTCGATCGAGCGGCCCTGGACGTCGTCGATCGCAACTTCGTGGCCCGGCTCGAACTGGAACGCGCGCGTCTGACGCTCGACGATGCGAGGCAGCGACTCCGAGAGGCGGAGGCCAGGGCCAAGGCCGACCAGGCCGCGCACCAGGCCGCCGTCGCGGCAGCGGAGCGGAAGCGGGAGAAGGTCCAGGCCGATCTCGATCGGGCCGAACGAGCACTCCTGGCGCTGCAGCTCCGCGCCCCGACGGCCGGCGTGGTCAACATCCTGCCCAACTACCGTACGAGCGGCATGATGTCGGCGGGCCAGGAGTTCCGAGAAGGCGACCGGGCCTGGTCGGGCGCCGCCATCCTCGAACTGCCGGATCTCACGAGCGTGCGGCTGACGGCCCGGCTGGAGGAAGCCGACCGGGGACGCATTGGCGTGGGACAGCCGGCGGTCGCGCGTCTCGACGCGATACCCGATCGCGAATACCGCGCCACCGTCTCCAACATCTCGCTCCTGACCCGCGTCGACTTCTCGTCGGGCTGGCCGCCGCCGAAGGACTTCGATCTCACGCTCGAGCTGGACGACGCCGATGCCAGGCTGAAGCCGGGCATGAGTGCGGCCGTCCGGATTCAGGTGGGCCGCCTGGCCGACGCGCTCCTCGTGCCGGCCGACGCGGTGTCGCTCGTCAACGGGCGGCCGACCGTCTATCGGCTCGACGGGTCGTCGTTCGTGGCGTGCCCCGTAGAGATCACTCGGCGCGGGCGTGAGCAGATTGCCGTGTCGGCTGGCGTCGAGGCGGGAGACAGGCTGGCGGCAAGGAGGCCTCCGGCCGATTTGATCGCGGACCGGTAAGGAGTACGTGGCATGACCGTCAGGGTCCGATGGTGGGGACTTGCCTTCCTGGCCCTTGGGGCCGCCGCGGCCGTCGCGGCGCTGGTGCACGTTCCGCGGCCTGAAGCCGCCGGGGGCGTGCCAACCTCACGGGTCACGCGCGGCACGATCAGGCTCGACGTACGTTCGACCGGCGAATTGCGCACCGCCCGGATGGCCACCATGGTCGCCCCGCCGACGGGAGGCACGCTGCGTCTCGTGCACCTGGTCCCCACCGGGGGCGAGCTGCGGGCCGGCGACGTCGTGATGGAGTTCGACCCGACGCAGCAGCAGTACGCCCTCGACCAGGCCCGTTCCCAGCTCGCCGAGGCCGACCAGGAACTGATCAAGATGCGAGCGGACGTCGAGGTGCAGGCGGCCCAGGACCAGGTGAACCTCCTGACCGCGCGCTTCGACGTCAGACGGGCCGAACTGGACACGCGGACGCCGGCCCATCTGATCAGCGGCGTCGATGCGAAGAAGCGCGCGCTGGCCCTCGAGGAAGCGCAGCGCCGGCTGGCGCAGATCGAAGAGGATGTCCGTTCCCGCGCGACGACGAGCCAGGCGGCGCTGGCGGTCGTCGAAGAGAAGCGCACCAAAGCCCGACTTGCCGCGGACCGGGCGAGACAGACCATCGACAGCCTGGTGGTGCGGGCCCCGCTCGACGGCCTCGTCGTCGCCAAGGAGAACCGGGACGTCACCAACGTGTTCTTCAGCGGCATGACCCTGCCGATGTACCGGGAGGGCGATTCCGTGTTCGCCGGGCGCGCGGTCGCCGATGTCTTCGCCACGGGCGAGATGCTCGTGCGGATCAAGGTCAACGAACAGGAGCGGTCGAACGTGGCGGTCGGACAGCGGGCCACGGTCGTCTGCGACATGATGCCCGGCCTGGAGTTCGCAGCGCGGGTCGCGTCCACGGCGGGCATGGCGACCCGGGCGGGGATGTTCGATGGCGCGATCGGACCGCTCCGGCAGTTCGACGTGTCGCTGGCCATCGACACGCCCGACCGTCGGCTCCGGCCGGGCACCTCGGTCCGAGTGGTGATTGCCGGCGAGGAGATTCGCGACGCGCTTTCGGTCCCTCGCCAGGCGCTGTTCCAGAGGAACGGCAAGCTGATGGTGTACGTGCGGGCCGACCGGGGCTTCCAGCCTCGCGAGGTGAAGGTCACTCACCGCACCGAGAGCCGCGTCGTCTGCGAGGGGGTGGCCGAGGGAACCGAAGTCGCGCTCGCCGATCCGGAAGCGGGAGCCGCCGGATCGTCATCCGCCCCCGCAGCTCAGGTGCCTGCCTCGGGAGGACCGCGATGACCCGCCCGTCACGGATCGCCTCGCTGAGGGCTTCGGCTGCCGTCCTGCACCTGACGCCCGAGCTGAAGCAGGGGCTGGAGAATCTCCGCGCGCACAAGCTGCGATCGCTTCTCACCATGCTCGGGATGATCTTCGGTGTGGGCGCGGTGGTGGCGATGCTGTCCATCGGAGCCGGTGCCCGGCAGGAAGTGATCGCGTTCATCGAGCAGCTGGGCGTGCGCAACATCCTCGTCGAGGCGCGCGAGGCGCCGGACCGACAGACGCTGCAACGCGTGCGCAAGATGTCGGCGGGGCTCTCCTTCCTCGACCTGCGGGCCATCGAGGCCACGATCGACGGGCTGGCCGCGACGAGCGGACGCAAGCGGCTCATGCCCACGAAGCTGCTGCCCAAGCCTCAAGGCGACATGCCCGTCGTCTACGGCGTGGCGCCGGCCTACGCCGGGCTTGCGGCGCTCAGGACCCCTGCGGGCCGGTTTCTGGACGCGCACGACGAGGAGACGGCGGCGGCGGTCGCCGTCCTCGGCCAGGCTGCGGCCGCGGCCCTGTTCGGCGCCGAAGACCCCGTCGGACGCTTCGTCAAGGTGAACGAGGTCTGGTTCGAGGTCGTCGGCGTCGCGGGCCCCCAGGTGACTGTGCAGACGGACGTGGCCGGCCTGCCCGCGCAGGACCGCAACAACGTCATCTACGTACCGCTCATGGCGGCGATCCTTCGCCTGGAGGATGCGCAAAGCTCGTTGAAGGACGAGATCGACGGCATCTACCTGAGCCTGACCCCGTCGGCCGACGTCTCGGCGACCGGGACGCTCGTGCGGGGGCTGCTCGACGCGCTGCACCGGAGCGCGGGGGACTTCAGCGTCATCGTGCCGGCCGAACTGCTGGCCGAGCAGCAGCGGACCCGCCGGATCTTCGAGGTCGTGATGGTGGCCATCGCCTCCATCTCGCTGCTCGTCGGCGGCATCGGCATCATGAACATCATGCTGGCCAGCGTGCTCGAGCGGACGCGCGAGATTGGCGTGCGCCGGGCCGTCGGCGCCCGGCGCCTCGACATCATCCGCCAGTTCCTGGCCGAAACGACGCTCATCACCACGACCGGCGGTGTGCTCGGCATCCTGCTGGGCCTTGGCCTGTCCGAACTCGTCGCGTACTTCGCCGGCTGGTCGACGATCATCACCGTCACGTCGGTCGTCGTGGCGTTCGTGGTGTCCGTGACCGTGGGCCTCGTGTTCGGCGTGTATCCGGCCGTGCGCGCGGCGCGGCTCGATCCGGTGCTCGCGCTGCACTACGAGTGACAACCGTCGCGGCACGCCGCTGCCCCCGTCTGGCGCGCGGTGCTTTTGACAGCCGTTCGAGCCCGCCGTACACTGGAGGAGTACCGCGGTGCTCTCCTGACGTGGGGGCGATTCTGGCTTCGACGGGGGTGCAGGACCGAGGGATGCATGCCGAGCTCCACTGACTCGTTAATCCGGTGGAACCAACGTAACTGCGGACACGCAGCTCGCACTCGCGGCTTAACTAACCGCGACGTCCACTCCGTCCGGGCCTGCACGGCGGAACTGGATGTCATCATCGCAGGCTAGCTGACGCGCGCGGTTCCGACGCGCGGCGGCGAAGTCGTCTCGGAGCTAGCCGGCGGCGGTTTCTCGCCGCTCTTTCACGTCGTCGGCGAACCCTTCAAGAGCGGACACGCATGTAGAGTCCTTCGGCGACGCGCTTTCGGACGCGGGTTCGACTCCCGCCGCCTCCACCAACGCCTCACCAACGCTCGGCGTTGGTGAAGGCGCCCATCGTCAGGCAGGTCGGCTTCGGCCTCGGCCTCGCCTTACCGGCTCGACTCCCGCCGCCTCCAGACTTCGCTTGCCCTCAGCCTGCCCGACCTTCGGGCAAGCTACGTCTGGCAGGCCACCATCAGGCGAAGTCTGTCCGCCGTAGCTGCCGGAGGAAAGTGTCAGAACGGACGGCAAGCGAAGGCGGACCACCCCGGTTCGGATCAGACCCGCAGATCCCGCAAGAAGCGGGCGGGTTCGGCGTGTCTGCCAGGAGCAGCGGAACAAATCGGCTCGGCCCGTGACGCCTCCGGCGTCAGTTCCAAGCACCTCCTGACGCGAGTTCCGTTCCCGCCGCCTCCCATATCTCGAAGCGCGCTAGAATGTCCTCATCGAGGATCGCCAGACCGCGCTTGGGCACGTGGCTAGGCGGCTTGGCCTTGTCACCAGGACGAGTGGAGATTGATGATGCTTGCCACCGCCCTCTCGCGACACGAAACTGCGGCACTCACGGAGTTCGCCGCGCGAATCCGCGCAGCGCTCGGCTCGACGTTGCGTGAGCTTCGGCTATTCGGGTCAAAGGCTCGCGGTGATTCGGGTGCAGATTCCGACCTAGACGTCCTGATCGTCGTCGAAGGCGAACGGGTGCGTGCCGAGGACCTCGCCGTCGACATCGCGTTCGACATCAACGTGGCCAACGACCTCTACATTTCACCCCGAGTCGTGACCGCAGAGTCACTGGCCGATCCCGTCTGGCGCACGACGCTGTTCGTTCAGACGGTCACGCAAGAAGGCGTTCCGTTGTGAGTCCCGAAGCGAATGTCCTCGCGAAACACCGGATGGAACGTGCAGAGGCCGCCTGCAAGGAAGGCGATCTGCTGGCGGACCAGGCAGCATGCCGAGGAGCGGTCAATCGGTACTACTACGC
>CAYZYG010000020.1:0-3180 GCA_964481395.1 uncultured Vicinamibacterales bacterium | reverse complement strand
GCCTGTCGCGAGTACTTGGCTCGACTCGAGTAACCGTCGCGGCCGGCGATAGGAGCAGTCGCCGCCCGGTTGGTGCGAGGGAACCATGGAATTCAGCCGCATTACCTCCACTCCGCACCAGTGCGGCGGTGCGCCTTGCCTTCGGAGCCTCAGAATTCCGGTCGCGACGGTTCTCGAGATGATTGGCGACGGGATGACGACCACCGAGATCCTGGCCGCCTTTCCGGATCTCGTCGCCGAAGACGTTGAGGAAGCCTTGCGTTACGCCGCCGCTACGGTACAGGACGGTCGGCATCCTGGCAGCGGACGAACGGGTGGTGGAGACTGACGGACCCCGATCTTGCACGTCGATTCACAGGGGTCTGGCTTCCTGGAGTATTCGCCGTCGCAAGAGCCAGTAAAACCCGTCCTCGGTGACCACATCGACCCGACGCCCGAGCAGTTGTTCCAGATCCAGTTTGAGTCCGGCCGGAAACCACGGGCTAGTGTCCTCGGTGGTGGAGACGAGCAGGTCGACGTCGCTCGTGTCAGTCGCTTCGCCGCGCGCGAACGAACCGAATACACGAACGTCGCGCGCGCCGTGCCGTTCGGCGATGGCGAGGATGGCGTCACGGTTCGCTGCGAGTAGTGCGTCCATGGTCACCTTTGCGATCGTAACTCCGACCGCCGACATTACCGAATCCGTGCCCCTTCTGCTGGGGCTGATTTGGGGCTATGGAACGCGTGTTCGGAGGAACGCGCGTGTTGCGCGGGTGCGTTTTTCGGCGAGAATGCAGAAACAGGCCGGTTTCTGAAGACCGTGTCAAGTTCGACTCCCGCCGCCTCCACCACTTTCTCACGCTATTTCCGCATGTTCCGCACGAGGCGGACGGGATTGGCGTGTCTGGCAGAAGCAGCGGAACAAATCGGCTCCAGCCGGCGCGGCCGGCTGTGCTATCATGTCCATGTTAATTATCTAGGCCACGATAGTTGGCATGACAGAGCCAGGAGACAGGAGCGATGAAACCCGGGGCACAGCAGTCGTCAGCACACCAAGAAGCGGGTAGTGCCGCCGAGTGGGTGGCCAGGGTGTTTCGCGCCGCAGGCTGGAAGGTCGATGTCGATCGGCAGGTTGGAGATCGCCGGGCCGACCTTGTGGTCGCCAAGGGAAAGCACCGGTACATCGTCGAACTCGCGTCCGCCTCGGAGGGCCGTCGCGACCGGCTGGTCGGTCTGCTGTCCCAGGCCATCCTGCAAGCCAACTCCCTGGCGAGCGGGATCCGAAAAGCTGCCCCACTGGCCATCATTGCTGCCCCGTCGATCTCCGACGCGGTACAGCGTGCCCTGTTCGAGTTCCATCAATGTCACGTGCCGCACTCGGCGATCGGCATGGTCGACGGCCGCGGGCTGCGCGCATTCATCGGGCCGGGCCTCGAATCCCTCAATGGCAGGCCACGGGTCCCCCGCGCGTCGACCGCGCGCGTGCCCGCGCCGCCGGTCAACCTCTTCTCCGACCTCAACCAGTGGATGTTGAAGGTCCTGCTCGCTCCGCACATGCACCGGTCGGGGCTGAAGCCGAACGCCGCAACGGGCGTCGAATATCGGAACGCCACCGCACTCGCGAGGGCTGCCGGCGTCTCCGTCATGAGCGCGTTCAGGTTGCTCAGCCAACTCGAGAAGGAGCGCTTCCTGGACTCGAGCGGTGCCAGCATCCGACTCGTCAGGGTTGAGCGGCTGCTCGAACATTGGCAGGCATCGGTTGCGCGGAGCCCGCAGGAATGGCCCGCACGATGGGTGCTCCGAAGCCGTGAGCAGGAGCAACTGCGCAAGGCGCTGAAGCAGTTTGGCGACCGTGCGTGCCTCGGGCTCTTCGCAGCAGCGCGCGTGCTCGGTCTGGGTCACGTTGAGGGCGTGCCCGCCCACGTCTATGCGAAGTCCATCGAACCCGACGCCATCCGGGCTGCCGGGCTCGCCGAGGTCCTGCCCGGTCAGCAGCCGGACGTGATACTCCGGATCCCGCGAGAGAAGGAGTCGGTCTTCCGGGGTGCCGAAGCCGTCGAGGGCGTCCGGGTCTCCGATCCGATCCAGGTCTGGCTGGACGTATCATCACACCCGGCGCGCGGCCGGGAGCAGGCCGACCTTATCTTCAGGAGGGTCATCAAGCCGATGATCCGCTCAGTCCATGACCAGCACTGACCTCGACCTCGTACCGTTCGCACGGCTGGTCGATGCACTCCAACCATGGCTGGATCGTGTCCTCTTCATCGGGGGGTGGGCTCACCGCCTCTTCCGAGAACGGCCCGAAGCGGACCGGTTGTCGTACGCGCCGTTGCGAACGGGCGACGTGGACGTCGCCCTCGACCCCAGGGCGCTGGAACGAGACGCTGGAATCCGGGAGCGGCTCGCGGCCAGCGGCTTCCGGGAGGAGTTCCTCGGCGACGACCGGCCGCCTGTGACGCACTATTCACTCGGTGACGAGGCGTCGGGCTTCTAATGTGGAGTTCCTCTCTCCCCTCCTTGGCGGCGATCGGCGCCGCGACGGGTCGCGTGATGTCACCGAACGAATCGCGGGAGTGACTGCGCAAAAAACTGCGCTATCTCGACATCCTGCTTGTCGAACCGTGGACCGTCACGATTGGTGAGGAGCAGGGCGTCCCGCTGGGTCGTCCGGCGGAGCTCCTGGTTCCAAACCCGGCCAGCTTTGTGGTCCAAAAACTGCTGATCTCCCCAAGACGCAGGCGGGAAGATCGCGCCAAAGACGCACTCTACGTCCACGACACCATTGAGCTGTTT
Organism: uncultured Vicinamibacterales bacterium; assembly: GCA_964481395.1. Lineage (GTDB taxonomy): Bacteria > Acidobacteriota > Vicinamibacteria > Vicinamibacterales > JAKQTR01 > JBFMFH01. The sequence goes on along the minus strand of CAYZYG010000020.1, from coordinate 408 downwards.
GCGGCGGATCTCGAAGCCCTGCATGCCATCTTCTTGGAGCGGATCGCTCCCACGCTCTCCCGATCGGCGCGCCTCGCGCTTCGACGGGAAACGGCGGCGTACGACGAGGTCACCGACCTGACTCGGGAGGCAGCGTTGATCGGGGGCTTCAGAGGACTGACACCGCAAGCCATTCAGGAGGTCTGTCAGGCTGGCCTGCGCCGGCTCATTGACGGTGGCTAACGACCCGAAGAATGGTGCCCAAGACCTGCCCGAGGCACTTCCCGACGTCCTCCGCCAGGAACCGCAGCACAAATGTTCCCGTGTTCAGCCGGGATCAGGCGCAGCGTGCGACCCAGACAGCCGGGCGTCCCGCTGGGGCTGATTTGGGGCTATGGAACGCGTGTTCAGCGGAACGCGCGTGTGGCG